>JBFWJG010000021.1:0-37755 GCA_050253335.1 Deferribacterales bacterium
CGTGTCATAGGGATGCTTAACAGTTCCATCGCCCACGATATTAAAAATCTTCTCAACATAGTGCAGAGCTATCTTGAACTGATAGACATATCAGAGCTTGACCCCGAAGTGGCGGACTATATCGAAACCATCCACTCGGAAGTGAAAAGGATACACGGGCTGACCCTTGATCTGCTGGATTTCTCAAGACAGAAGGTGTCCATAAACCTCGTGCGGTTCAGGGTTTCCGATCTTTTCAAGGATCTTGCCAAGCAGTTCAGGGTTCTCACGAGAGACACAAAAGTCACAGTGGAATTCATTAACGAAGACGACCCCGAGCTCTGGCTGGACAGAGAGAAAATTTTCAGGATGCTCTTCAACCTCATAGGCAACGCTGTTGATGTCCTCGGAGACAGCGGAAGCGTCCGCGTGACAGCCGCCGCCGGAAACGGGTTCTGCGAATTTGATATATTTGATAACGGAAGAGGCATTCCTCAGGATACAATAAACAAGATATTCGACCCGTTTTTTACATCGGGAAAAATAAAAGGAACAGGATTGGGACTGGCCATAGTCAAAATGATTGTGGAGGCCCACTCCGGCTTTATATGCGTTGATTCTAAACCGGGAGAATTCACGGTTTTCAAAGTCAGGGTGCCGTTGCGATATGAACCTTCTTAAAAACCACACACAAAAAAACGAGACAGAATTCAAGTATCTGCTTTCACAGAAGTATGACCTTACCCCCGCGGACTATGTTCTTTTCAGGGAGGAAGGGATTATCACCGCTAAGATAACCACAATGGAATCGGCCGATTCCATAGTGGAGATCACCATCGCTCCGGACGGGCTGCGGGCGCATATATCACTTTATCCCGCGGTGAATGACGGAGACAGCTACACACTGGAACGCATAATGAGCGTCATTGCCGAAAACGGAATCAGTGTGAACATCAAAACCGATCTAATCAAACAGGCCTATGACATCTACTTCGAAGGCGGAATAATCGAAAACATGCTGATCGCGGAAGGAATAAAACCCATAGACGGTTCCGACGCGCAGGTCATGCTTAACTTCGATCCCGTGAACAGCCAGCCCCGCCTGCTGAAAAACGGGCGTGTGGACTATAAAAATATAGACAATATCCGCCTTGCCAGAAAAGGCGACCTGCTCCTCACCAAGCGCCCATTCACCAACGGCGTCAAAGGGCTCACCGTGCGCAACGAAGAGATCCCCGCGGAAAAGGGAAAAGATGTCAAGATCACGCTGGATGACGGCATCACCACTGATGAGCATGAAAAAGAATACTACGCCACAGTGGACGGATGTGTAACCTTCCACAACAACAAGCTCGGCGTAAGCCCCATATACAGCGTGCCCGGCAATGTGGACTACTCCACGGGGAACATCGTCTTCAACGGCGTTGTGCATATAAGGGGTGATGTGCTCAGCGGTTTTTCAGTAAAAGCCGAGAAGGACATCATGGTGGAAGGCATCGTGCAGGACGCCACACTTGTCGCCGGAGGCAGCATAGTAATCAAGACAGGGATCAAAGGCGAAACAAACAACAATGTTATCGCTGCCGGAGATGTGACCTTAGGCTACGCGGAAAAAGGGAACATTGCCGCCAGAGGCAATGTGGAAATCCTGAAATACGTCTACAACACAAATATAAAAGCCGGAGGCTATATTCAGGCCACGGGCGCTCCGGGAATCATAGCCGGAGGGAAGATCACAGCCTTCTCCGAAATAACCGTAAACCAGTCCGGCACAAAGGGAAACAGCAACTTCCTTATGAGTGTCGGAACCAAGTATTACTTCGAAGATGAACTGAAGGTTCTTCAGGACAACAAAGATAAATACATTCAGAACCTGGAAAAGGTTGACGAATTTTTAAGTAAGCTTGATACTTCCAACAAGGAAATTTTAAAAAATCCGAAGGTGAAGCAGCTTCTCGTCCTGCGCAAGCAGGTCATGGACAATATGACGAAAACCGAAGAACAGATCCAGAAACTTATAAAATCAGCCCACCACCGCAGACCGAAGATAAAGATAACAGGAACAATGTTCGAAGGGCTGGATGTTCAGATTTTCAGAGAAAAAATAACCATGAGAGAAAAGAAGGAGAAGGTTGTCTTCATCTATGATGAAAAATATGAAAGGATAATCTGGGTATCGCTGGATGACAAGACACAGTACGAATGACAATATAATCATCAAAGGCGCAAGGCAGCACAACCTCAAAAACATCGATCTTGAAATTCCGAAAAACAAACTGGTGGTCATAACCGGAGTCAGCGGCTCCGGCAAGTCCACCCTTGCCTTTGACACGCTCTACGCAGAAGGGCAGAGGAGATATGTGGAGTCCCTCTCCGCATATGCAAGGCAGTTCCTTGAGCTCATGGAAAAACCCGATGTGGATTCAATCGACTTCCTCTCCCCCGCCATAAGCATTGAACAGAAATCCATCAGCAAGAACCCCCGCTCCACAGTGGGAACAATAACCGAGATTTATGACTACATGCGTCTTCTGTATGCCCGTGTGGGCGATGTGCACTGCCCGTCCTGCGGAAAAAAGGTGGAGAGCTACTCGGTTCAGCAGATAGTGGATTTCATAACCTCTCACCCGGACGATTCCAGAGTGGAGATATACTCCCCCATAGTCAGAGGCAAAAAAGGGGAATACAAAAAAGTGTTCGAAAAACTCCTCAAGGACGGCTTCGTCCGTGTCCTTGTGGACGGCGAACAGAGAAGGCTTGAGGAAGAGATCGACCTTGATAAAAAAATAAAACACTCAATAAGCGTCTCCATAGACAGACTCAAGCTGAAGGAAGGCCTGCAGCGCAGGCTGGCAGACTCGGTGGAAACCGCACTGAAGCTCTCCGAAGGGCTGGCGGAGATAGATGTCAACGGCGAAACCCGCCTCTTCTCGGAAAAATTCGCCTGCCCCGAATGCAGCATAAGCATAGAGGAGATAGAACCCCGCTCCTTCTCATTCAACAACCCCTTCGGCGCATGTCCTGAATGCGAAGGTCTGGGCGAGAAATCAGTGTTCGATATGGACGCCATTGTTCCAGACCCCTCATTAAGCATAAGAGACGGAGCGCTCAAGCCGTGGGAGCAGTTCGACAACTTCCACCATTACAACACTCTCGTAGCCATTTCCCAGCAGTTCGGAATAGACATGAACACCCCCTTCTCCAAACTCACGGAAGCGGAAAAGGAGATAATGCTCAACGGAACCGAAACTCCCCTGAAGCTGGAAACATTCCGAGGCGAGAAAAAGGTTCAGTACGAGAAAAAGTTTGACGGCGTTGTCGGCTGGCTCCGTGAAAAGCTCTACTCCGACAACATGACAGACAGGGAAACAGCCCGCAGATTCATGGCTTCCATGGACTGCCCCGAATGCAGCGGCGCAAGGCTCAAACCCACAAGCCTTGCCGTGACCGTCGGCGGAAGAAATATATACGAAACCTCCGAAATGAACATCACCGAGGTTCTGGACTTTTTCAACAACCTGCATTTTGAGGGTTTCAAAAAAGAGGTTGCGGACAAGATAAACGCCGAAATCAAGCGCCGTCTCAGCTTCCTCAAGGATGTGGGGCTCGAATATATCACCCTTTCCAGAAAATCATCCACACTCTCCGGCGGAGAGGCTCAGAGGATAAGGCTCGCCACCCAGATAGGCTCAGGACTCACAGGCGTTCTCTATGTTCTGGATGAGCCTTCCATAGGGCTTCATCAGCGGGATAACGATATGCTCATAGCCACGCTGAAAAACCTGCGGGACATAGGCAACTCAGTTCTCGTGGTTGAACACGACGAAGACACCATAGCCGCCTGCGACCATGTGATAGACATGGGTCCCGGGGCGGGGCGCAAGGGCGGCCACATTGTTTTCAGCGGCAGACCGGAGGAAATACGCCACTGCGAGGCATCCCTCACGGGAGCTTACCTCAGCGGGGTTAAAGAAATAGAAGTTCCCAAACGCAAAAAAGCGGACAAAAAACGAATCCTCGCACTGAAAGGCGCAAAAGAGCACAACCTCAAAAATGTTGACATAGAAATACCCCTAGGGCTGATGGTCTGCGTTACAGGGGTGAGCGGTTCAGGGAAATCAACACTCATAATGGACACCCTTTATCCTGCGCTGATGAAGCGCCTCCACGGAACAGGGATGCGCGGAGGAGTCTTCGCCGAACTCAGCGGGGCAGAGCACATAGACAAAGTAATAGACATAGACCAGAGCCCCATCGGGCGCACGCCCCGTTCCAACCCCTCCACCTACACGGGAATTTTCACCGATATGCGAGATCTCTTCGCCCAGACGCCCGATGCGAAAAAGCGCGGCTACAAGGCGGGAAGGTTCAGCTTCAACGTCCGTTACGGACGCTGTGAAACCTGTCAGGGCGAGGGATATATCAAGATTGAGATGCACTTCCTTCCCGATATGTATGTCAAATGCGATGCCTGCGGCGGAAAGAGATACAACCGCGATACGCTGGACATCCGCTATAAAGATAAAAATATCTCAGATGTGCTTGATATGACTGTGAATCAGGCATTTGAGTTTTTCGAAAACGTGCCGAAATTAAAGAATAAGCTTGAAGTGCTCGTCAATGTCGGTCTGGGCTATATCAAGCTCGGTCAGCCGGCGACAACCCTTTCCGGCGGCGAAGCCCAGAGGGTGAAGCTCGCGAAAGAGCTGATGAAGCGCCCCACGGGAAAAACAGTTTATATTTTCGATGAACCCACGACCGGGCTGCATTTCGATGATATAAACAAGCTTGTGAAAATTTTCAGGGCTTTGACCGAAAGCGGAAATACTGTTATCATCATCGAGCACAACCTTGATGTTATCAAATGCGCAGACCATATAATCGACCTCGGACCCGAAGGCGGCGACGGGGGAGGAACAATAATTTTCAAGGGTACTCCCGAAAAGTGCGCCGAATGCGCAGAGTCATACACGGGAAGATACCTGAAAAGGAAACTTTAGCGTGAAGAAGAAAACTGCCTTACTGATCTTAATTCTGCTCGCCTCCTTCGCATCCGCATTCGCGGAGGAGCTGATTGACAAGTATAACTCCGCCAAGAACGACCTTGCATACATAGAGAAATCATCAAAAGTCACACGAAAATCCTATGAAAACGTGGCTGACAGGTTTTTCCAGATATACTCCGTTCAGCCCTCCGGAGCGCTGGCGGATGATGCCCTGCACTACACGGCGCAGACCTATTACAGAAGCTACAAACGCTTTAACAGCAGGGATGACCTGCTGAAAACAATCAGAAACCTGAACCTCCTCGCCATAAACTACAGCACGAGACTTGCGTCTCTGGCATATATCCAGCTTGCGGACATCTATATAGCAAGCAAGGATTACCCCTCCGCAAGGTTCACCCTGAACAAGATGCTTATAAAATTCCCGAAATCCGAAGACACTCCTGCGGCTAAGAAAAAGCTGGAACAGATAAACGAACTCATCGCCGCCGCGGAGAGAAAAGACCGCTCCCTGACTCCGCCCCCTGCCCCCCGCGCCTTGGCTTCCCTGCCGGAGGAGAACATCCCCCCCGCTGTGCCGGAGCTCAAGGCTGACCCCGCCTCGGCGGCAAACACCGGTTATGAGCCTGCTGTGAAAAGCACCGACAGCCTCTATACGGATAACGCCCCGTCAGACCAAGGAAGCGGAGAAAACCACTACGGCGTTAAAGCCGGAGAGCAGAGCGACAAGGTGGTCAAAAGCATACGCCACTTCGCCGCCAGCGACTACACAAGGGTGGTGATAGACCTCAATAAGCCCACGGAGTTTATGAAGCACTGGCTCAGGGAAAACCCCGAGTTCAACAAACCGCCTAGGCTTTTCATCGATCTCAAAACAGATTCCATAGACTCCGCCATTCCCAAGGAGATAGACATAAAAGACGGCCTCCTCCGCTCCGTGCGCTGGGCTCCGAACCGTCCGGGCGTAACGCGCATAGTTCTCGACAGCGACAATGTTAAGGACTTCACCGTATTCGCCATGAGCAATCCGGACAGGATAGTCATAGACGTCAGCAATCAGGATATCGACAACAAGAACAGAGAACCGGTATCAACCGCGCAGAACAGCATAAATGACGGCAGAGACCTCTCAAAGGCGACTCTGGCAAGCGTTTTCGGTCTTAAAGTGCGCCGTATAGTAATAGACGCGGGCCACGGCGGAAAAGACCCCGGAGCCTCATATTACGGGCTGAAGGAGAAGGATATTGTCCTGGACATAGCCCTTGAGCTGGAAAAGCTTTTCAAGCAGAACACAGACCTTGACGTGCACCTCACAAGAAGGACGGATGTGTTCATCCCCCTTGAGGAGAGAACAGCCATAGCAAACAGGCTCAAGGCGGATATCTTCGTCTCCGTCCATGTCAACGCCAGCAGAAACAAAAACAGCAGCGGGCTTGAAACCTTCGTGCTTAACGTAACCAAGGATCAGTCGGCTCTGGAAGTCGCCGCGGCGGAAAACATGGCCACGGAAAAATCAATGAGCGACCTTCAGGGAATCCTGAAAGATATAATGCTTAACTCCAAGCTTGAGGAATCGCTCCTCCTCGCCGCCAAGGCGCAGGAATCGCTCACCCAGTCGGTTTACGGCACAGCGAACCACAGAAGCAACAGAGGGGTCAAGCAGGCTCCGTTCTATGTTCTTGTGGGTGCGAAGATGCCCTCCATACTGGTTGAGGCGGGCTTCATCTCAAACAGGGAAGAAGCAGAGATGCTGAAAAGCAGCGCCCACAGAAAGAAAATCGCCTACGGCATTTTTCAGGGCTTACAGAGCTATATAGAACTGCATAAGTAATCACGGGCAGCACAGCCGCAGGTATTCTTACGGCTGTGCCCGCCTTTGTCTCATCCTTTCCATATTCATAACCCTATTCATTTTTTTCATGTATTTTTCTCTTGATTTTTTCTCCCGTGATCTATAAAAATAACACTGTTGGCACTCAACGCATCAGAGTGCTAATAACCTGATTAAGGCAATTAAAACAAAAAATATAAGGAGGAAGAAGATGGCACAGATTAAGCCGCTTCAGGACAGAGTTCTCGTTAAACGCTTCAAAAGCGAAGAGAAAACTGCCTCAGGAATCATCATTCCCGACAGTGCGAAGGAAAAACCCATGGAAGGCGAAGTTATCGCTACAGGCCCCGGCAAATACCTTGACAACGGAAACAAGGTTGAGCTCACGGTTAAAGCGGGCGACAAAGTTCTGTTCAGCAAATACGCGGGAACAGAAGTTAAATTCGGCGATGAAGAATACCTTATCATGCGTGAGGATGACATCCTCGGCATCCTTAACTAATTACGGAGGAAATTAATACCATGGCTAAGAAAATAGTTTTCGGTGAAGAGGCCAGACGCGCCATCGGACGCGGCGTGGACAAACTCGCAGACGCGGTTAAAGTTACACTCGGACCCAAAGGAAGAAACGTTGTAATAGAAAAAAAATTCGGCTCACCCCTTGTTACTAAAGACGGTGTTTCCGTTGCTAAGGAAATCGAGCTTGAAGATCCGCTTGAAAACCTCGGCGCGCAGATGGTTAAGGAAGTTGCTTCCAAAACTTCCGACATCGCGGGCGACGGTACAACCACAGCCACTGTTCTTGCTCAGGCAATCTACAGAGAAGGCATGAAAAACGTTGTGGCAGGCGCTAACCCCATGGAGCTCAAAAGAGGGCTTGATAAAGCGGTTACGGCTGTTATCGGCGAGCTTAAAAAAATCTCCAAACCCATCGCTGATAAAAAAGAGATCGAGCAGGTCGGCACAATTTCCGCCAACAACGACAAAGAAATCGGCGGAATCATAGCTGAGGCTATGGAAAAAGTCGGCAAAGACGGCGTTATCACAATCGAAGAAAACAAATCAACAGACACAGTTCTTGATGTTGTTGAAGGTATGCAGTTCGACAGAGGCTACCTGTCACCCTATTTCGTGACAAACCCCGAAAACATGGAAGCTTCTCTTGATAACCCCTACATACTTATATACGAGAAAAAAATCTCCAACATGAAAGAGATTCTTCCCGTTCTTGAGCAGCTTGCAAAACAGAACGCACCTTTCCTTATCATCGCTGAAGATGTTGAAGGCGAAGCCCTCGCCACACTCGTGGTGAATAAACTCCGCGGCACTCTTAACTGCTGCGCTGTTAAGGCTCCCGGCTTCGGCGACAGAAGAAAGGAAATGCTGAAAGACATCGCCGTTCTTACAGGCGGTCAGGTTATCAGCGAAGACCTCGGCATCAAAATCGACACTGTTACACTGGCTGATCTCGGCCGCGCCAAAAAAATCGTTGTGGACAAAGAGAACACAACCATAGTTGAAGGCGCAGGCAAAACAGAAGAGATTCAGGCACGCGTAAACCAGATCAAAAAACAGGCAGAGGACACCACAAGCGACTACGACAGGGAAAAACTTCAGGAAAGACTTGCCAAACTTGTCGGCGGCGTAGCCGTTATCAAAGTCGGCGCTGCGACTGAAACAGAAATGAAAGAGAAAAAAGCCAGAGTGGAAGATGCTCTCAACGCTACAAAAGCGGCAGTTGAGGAAGGCATAGTCCCCGGAGGCGGCGTTGCTCTTATCAAAGCCCTTAAAGCTGTTGAATCAATGGCTCTTGACGGCGACGAGCAGATCGGCGTTGAACTCGTTAGAAAAGCTCTTGAGTTCCCCCTCAGACAAATCGTTGCGAACGCAGGTTTCGAGCCCTCAATCATCGTTAACGAAATTAAAAACAACCCCAGCAACAACTACGGCTTCAACGCATACTCAGAGCAGTACACTGATATGCTTGCGGACGGCGTTATCGACCCCACAAAGGTTACAAGAAGCGCACTCCAGAACGCCGCATCTGTTGCCAGCCTTATGCTTACTACTGAGGCTCTCATCACTGAGATCCCCGAGAAGAAAGAAGCCATGGGCGGCGGAATGCCCGATATGGGCGGCATGGGAGGAATGGGCGGCATGATGTAATCATCACGCAACCTGTTTCGTTATATTTCAATAAGTTTCACAAAGCCCGCAGGCCTCACCGGTTTGCGGGCTTTTTTTATTTGATATTTTTTCAGTTTGTTTCATTATTTTTCAGCAAGTTGTGCAGGTTTATGGGTATAATGGGAAACATTATGTTCTGGGAAAAATAACTCCAGAGGAGTATTCTGAAAGAGCGGAAAACTACTAAAATTTGAGGCTTTCAAAAATGTTTATGACTCCAGATTTTGAAAAAATATACAAAAACATTGACTCCAATGAATTAACTACAAGAATACGGGAATTTCGTAAACTTAATATCAGAAACATGTCTACCAGTGAACTCGGAGAGGCAGTATATAAAGTACTAGTTGTCAATAACCGTTTCACCTTCCCAACACGCACACTAAATTACCAGGCGTGCACAATATTTTTCCGAGTAAGAAAGCTCGACGGGAGTATAATTCCTAATAAAAATCTATCAACTCTTTCAGATTTTTGGAACCCTCCCTCTGAAGTAATACTCAACTACGGCAGACTAAATAAGCCTAATGAATCTTTACTTTATACATCACCAGACCCCAATCTATGTATTCAAGAAATGAAAATCAAGACTGGAGAATATTTTGCCCTTATTAAGTATGAGTCAAAGGAAGTTATAAAAGCGAATCCAATATCCAGTGACATTGACTTTAAAGCTTTTAATATAAATGATCCCAAAGCACAGCTTAATTTAAATATAATAAATGATTTCTTAAAAGATGAATTTTCCAGAGACGTTGGTGTTGGAACTGAATACCTTTACAAGACCTCTGAATTTATCGCAAAAAACTTTTTTGATCTTCCTCCGAGAGCCATGCAGGACGCTTGGTTGTATTCATCAATTTGGGACAAAACTAATTATAATATTTGCTTCAGACCTGAGATAGCAAAGGAACTACTTGAATTAAAAGGCGCTGTTATAGCAAAACTGGACGATAATCGTAATATAAATTGCTATGCCATTAGCTATGTATCCAAAATAAATAACAATGTACAGTTTGAAACGATCGAAAGTGATATGAAAAAGGAACTCTTTCCTGAAATTTGTCCAAACTGAAACTAATATCAAAAAAATTCTGAACATATTCATGTACAAAAGATCGAAAATATAATATTACTCATTTGTTCAATTAAATGAGATATTAAGTTCAAGTACTCATGTTGTGATACTCTAAAGAGATGCTTCAAAATGAGCCTAACGCCTGAATTTTACAGAACACTTATGAGTTACTTCATTTCTTATGAAAAAGCTTGAAGCATCGTTCTTTGACCGTACTCCGTGCGAGGTAGCCCGTGATCTTCTGGGCAAGGTGATATTCCGTCTGCATGACGGTGTGTGGCTCAGGGCGCAGATAATAGAAACCGAAAGCTATTACATGCACGAAAAGGGAAGCCACGCCTCCCTCGGCTACACCGAAAAGCGCAGGGCGCTGTTCATGCCCGCCGGAACAATATATATGTACTACGCCCGCGGCGGAGACTCGCTGAACATGAGCTGTCACGGTGAGGGAAACGCAGTGCTGATAAAATCCGGCTATCCTTACGGGGATGATGCGGAGATGATACGCATGATGAAAAAGCTCAATCCCCTCAAGAGCGACGGGCGGGAGCGGGAAACGGAAAAGCTGTGCAGCGGACAGACCCTTTTATGCCGTTCCCTCGCCCTGAAGGTTCCGCAGTATGACGCAAAAACATTTGACGAGTGCTTCTTCATGGCGGATACGGGCTACAGGCCGGAAAAGACAGCCGAAGCCCCGCGCCTCGGCATCCCCAAGGGGCGTGACGAGCACCTGCCTTACAGATATATTGATGTAAAATATATGAATTTCTGCACAAAACCCCTAAAAAATCCTTAAAATCTGGTATAATGTTCAGAAAAACATCTGCGGTGGAAGTATGAAGAAAATTCTGATCGCGGTTATCCTCACGCTGTTTGCCGCATATGCCGCATACGCCGAGGAAAGCCACTCCGACTCGCTTTCAGGTCTCAGCACGGTCAGGGCAGTTATTGATTTGAATCAGGGCAAGGCAAACCTTCTGGATCTCCGCCTTGTCTCCATCAGAAAAACCTTTGAGAGCTTAAAAAGCGAAGGCGTCAAACCTGTGTTTATCGTTGTTGTCCGCGGCGATGCATCCGCCTTTATGGCAGAGTCCGACAAATATATCAGCAGTATGGACACAGGGCTGAAGAAGATAATGCACAAGCGGATAAACGAGCTCAGGGATATGGGAGTGCGCTTTCAGCAGTGCGGTCTTTCACTGGCGTTCATGAAGATAGACCAGTCAGAAATTATAAACGGTGCTGAAATCGTCAAAAACGGCTACATCAGCCTTGCGGGGTATCAGAACAAAGGATACGCGCTGTTGTCCATGGACTAGATTTTACACAAAAAAGCCTCCCCGAAGGGAGGCCTGAGTTTGCCGGCAAAATTCTTTTAAAAGTGAAAAAGCCGCATAAATCCTCTCCTGCCCTCCTTTTCAAAAGGAGGGTGTTTTGCTTTAAGCGGAAACAACTTCCCCCTTTAACAAAGGGGGACGCGAGGGGGATTTTACGGATATGAACAAGCTTTTTACTATATTTCTCATCAGTCTGAGCCTCCCCGAAGGGAGGCCTGAATCTTATTAAGCAGCCGTGTCCGCCGCGGGAGTGAAAACCCTCGTGGCAAGTTCGGCATCCAGAAGGAAAATGCCGTTTCCGTTACCCTGAACAAGCCTGAGCTTGTCTATAATCTGGTTAACGGATGATTCCTCCTCAATCTGCTCGGTAACAAACCACTGGAGAAATGCGTTTGTTCCGTGGTCTCTCTCGTCAATGGCAAGGTCAACAAGCTTGTAAATCCTTTTTGTCACTTCTCTTTCATGAACAAGGGTCTCCTCGAAGATAGAGAGAAGCGTGTCGTAATCCTTCTTAGGTTTCTTTATGGTCTCAAGCTCCACTTCGGCGCTCTGGTCGAGGATGAAGTTATAAAACTTCATGGCGTGCATCATCTCTTCCTGATACTGCACGCTGAACCAGTTTGCGAAGCCTTTGAGCCCTTTGCTTTCGCAGTGTGCGCTCATGGCAAGGTAAACATAGGCAGAATACATTTCAAAGTTAAGCTGTTCGTTCAGCGCTTTTTCCATTTTCTTGGAAATCATGGTCTCCTCCGTTTTATCAGGCGTATACCCTGAAATCTATTTCGGGAAATATACTGTTTTTTGTTTCAAGCTTTGTCAGGAAATCATAGTCGAAATCCCTGTTGTCCACAAGCTCCCTTAACCTGAGGAAGTTATGGATGTGTTCCTTTGTTCTTCTTATGGAATACTCAGTGGCGGTCTCAGTGGTCATGAGAAACGCCCAGTCGCTGCTCTGCGCCAGAAAAAGCTCTCTGGTCATCTGGTTAAGAGCGCGCTCAAGGAAGTTTTCCTTGGTTCCGCTGTGTTTTCTGGCGAGGCTCACCATTGCGTCCGCCATGAAATGCAGGTGGCGGTAAATCCACTCGTTCCCGTTGTTAAGCCATACGTCATAATAGCCCTTGTCGCCCCATGAGGAGGGGTTCACCTCAACCATCTGGTTGGTGGGAAATTCAGCCAGATATTCCATAGGGGTCACAGCGGTGATCTCCGGATTCCGGTCTATCTCGCGGAAAACATTTGCGAGAAAATCGGGCCCCTCAAACCACCAGTGGCCGAAAAGTTCCGCGTCATAAGGAGAAACCACAAGAGGCTTTCTGTCCATTATTCCGTTGAGTTCCTTTATCTGCTTCTCCCTCTCCGCAACAAAGTGAGCGGCGTGTTCCGCCGTTTTGTTCTTTGCCGCTTCGGGTTCATAGATCTCTTTGTCCTCTCCGGTTCCGGTTATTTTATGATACTTCATGCCCGTAAAAACCCTTGTTCCGTCGGGGCTTATATAGGGCGCGATATATTCCGCGTCCAGATCGTAGCCTATGTCGCGGTAAAAATCCCTGTAGCAGGTGTCGCCCGGGTAGCCTTCCTTGCTGCTCCAGACCTGCTTTGAGGAGTAATAGTCACGCCCGAAGGCTGCCACTCCGTTTGAGGTGTACACAGGTGCGTATACTCCGTAACGGGGTCTGGGTCTGGAGTAGAGCACTCCGTGCGTATCAACGAAAAAGTATTTTATGCCGTAATCGGAAAGAATTTTCTCAAGCCCTGCGTAATAAGCGCACTCAGGTAGCCATATCCCTTTCGGGGGGGTTCCGAATTTTTTCTCATGGCTTTTCACCGCAAGCTCAATCTGCGCCCGCACGGCATTGTCGCCGTTCATCAGAGGCAGAAAACCGTGGGTAAACCCGCAGGTGATTATCTCAAGGCTTCCCTTGTTCATGAAATATTTATAGCCGTTCAGCACATTCTTGCCGAGAAAGCCGTGATAAAACTCCTTCAGGCGCTCGAAGCGCTCAAGGTACATCCAAGCCACACGGTTCTGCGCGCGGTCATGGACGGTTCTCTCCTTCTCTTTGTTCGCAAGCTCTATGAGCCTGTCCAGATATTTCTCGAACCTCTGCATAAGCATAGTGTCCGAAAGCATATCAGCCAGAGGCGGAGTCACCGAAACAGTAACACGGAAGGGAACGCCTTCCTCCTCAAGCTTTCTCATGTTCATCAGAAGAGGCAGATATGTTTCGCTTATCGCCTCGTACAGCCAGTGCTCTTCCAGAAAATAGTCAAATTCAGGATGCTTCACAAAGGGAAGGTGCGAGTGAAGAACCAACATCCAGCAGCCGGACATTATCTTCCCTCTCTTTTTGCTGTTTCGCCGGAGGATACTGATTTCTCAATAAATCTCATAGCCTCCTGAAATATACGGACGCTTCCCGGAACAGACGAGTCAAGCTCGTTCACACCGGAAAGACGGTATATATCCTCAATTTTTTCCCCAACGGTCATCCACGTTTCCTCATCAATAATTTCACTTATTTTATCAGAGGGCATACGCACCCTGCGCGACTGCGCAACGGCAAAGTAATTGCCCTTATTGTCCAGCAGCCCTATTTCGGCCCAGATCAACCTGTCCGGCACATAAAGGTCGAAAAACCAGTTGCCGTATCTGCCCACACGGACACTTGCAAGCTCATCCGCATTTTCCTCTCCGTTTCCGCCGTAAATTTTCAGAACGAAGGATACTTCGGGGCTTGAATGTTCCGACCGGAAGCGGTTCACTGTGCTGTCCGCCACTTCCCAGTAGACATATTCCTTTCTGGGATTTATGGGAAGCAGAACCGCAGTGTCTATCTGATACCTGTTAGGTATCGGATATTCGGCAGGGCGCACCTTCTCAGGCATGGCGTGAGCCGCCTCAGCCTTGTGCAGCTCTGTGCTGGAATAAGCCTGCCGTGCCGGCATGGCCGAAGCCAGAGCTTCCGCCAGTTCTTCCTTGGTCATTTTAGACCTGTTTTCAACATTAAGCTCAACAGCAAGTCTGTAGAGCTCCTTTTTTGTCATTTCAGAGAGATTCATGTTCATCCTCCGTCCGGTGACCGGTAAATCTCGAGGTACTGTGCCGCCGCTCTCTCCCATGAAAAATCAGCGCAACATGAGGATTTCATAACCTTCTGCGTTAAATCGCCCGTGCTGTACAGTTTTATTGCTTCATCAACTTTGGATATAAGTTCCGCCACTGTGTATTCCTTCATAACCAGCGCACATCCGTTCTCCGCAAAATGCTTCACAGTGTCCTCCGCCCCGCCCGCAGGGTTGACGAGGGGCACTGCGCCGTATCTCGTTCCTATGAGGTGGGATGAACCGAAAGGTTCATACACGGACGGAGCCAGTATGAAATCCGCCGCGGCAAAAAGCCTGTGCGCCAGTGCATGGTCATATTTCGTGTGTATGAAAAAGTTGCCGAAGCAGTCCGCCAGCTTCTTGATAATACGCACGTACATTTTATCGCCGTGGCCGAGTATGAAAAAATCGGCCTCTTTCTGCGCCAGATCCGGTGCCGCGTCCAGCACAAGCTCCAGACCTTTTCTGTTGTTCATGCGGCCTATCATTACAAAAAGCGGTCTGTCCGGATTTATGCCGAAATCCTTTGCCAGATCCTTCTTGCAATCTTTCTTCCAGTTTTTCCCGCTGCCGATTCCGCATGAAACATAGCAGTCTTCGCCGGGATTCCATACATTATAATCTATACCGTTGAGAATTCCTTTCAACTTGTATGAATATTTTGTCATAACTCCTTCCATCCCTCCGGCAAAACCTTCGGTCTGGATGTCCCGCGCGTACGCGGGGCTGACGGTGGTTATGAAATCGGAGTAAACTATCCCCGCCTTGAGGAAGCTTATCTGTCCGTAAAACTCTATTCCCTCAATGTCATACACTTCCCACGGAAGGTTCAGTTCCTCCAGATCCATCCTCTGGAAAAGACCCTGACACTGGACATCGTGCACCGTGAAAACCGTTTTCCACTTCATATCCCTGAAAAGCAGGGAGTTATAAAGGGGCACAAGTCCCGCCTGCCAGTCGTGGCAGTGGATAACATCCGGCGAGGCGCAGCCCCCCGCAAAGTAAAACAGACATGCCTGCGAAAACACCGCATACCTGAGATCATTGTCGGAATAGTCAAAGTCGCCGGAGCCGTATATGCCGCCTCTGCTGAAAAGCTCGGAATTAGCAAAAAACAGATACTCCACACCTGAAACATCCGCCGAGTGAACGGCGAACTCATATTCCCTCTCTCCTGCGCTTACGTTTATCCTGATCCCCGTGTCCGCTATCTCACCCGCACTTCTGTCTGTGAGAAGGTAAAGAGGAACGCAGATCCGCACTGTGTGTCCGTCTGCCGCCTGAGCGGAGGCAAGCTTCTCCACGAAGGTTCCCAGACCGCCTGTCTGAACAAAGGGGGCGGCTTCGCCGGTTACATGCGCTATGTTCATACGCCCCCCGCCTGTCTGAGGTATTCCGCCGCCTCTTCGGGACGGACGGGATTGATGTGAAAACCCGTGCCCCACTCGAAGCCGGCGTAGCCTGTGAGTCTGGGCGCTATCTCTATATGCCAGTGATAGTCAAGCTTGATGCTGTGCCAGAAATCCGGCTTGCCCGGGCGGTAGTTCAGCGGGGGCGAGGTATGTATAACCATATTCAGCGGCGGGTCTTCCAGAACCCTGTCCAGCCTGTGAAAAATCTCCGTTATCATGTCAGCGAGGCTGGTCAGCCCGCTTTCTGAGATAACCGCGAAGCTGTGCCCGTGCTGTCTGGGGTAGATGGACAGCTCAAACGGAAAGCTTGAGGCATAGGGGCAGAAGGCGATGAAATCCTGATTTTCATAAACTATGCGGCTGTTGTCCTTGTGCTCCTGCTCAAGTATGTCACAGAAGATGCAGCGCTCTTTCCGCCTGTAGTGCTCCTTTGCGCTTTTCAGTTTGGTCTTCAGAATGTTCGGCACAACAGGAAGCGCTATCACCTGCGAGTGCGGATGGGTGATGTTGGTTCCGAAGCCGAGGCCGTAGTTTTTAAAAGGCATTATGTAGCGGAACCTTGTATCATTTGAGAGATCCCGCACCCTTTCCCTGAATGAGTAAAACAGGTTGTAAACGGTCATCCTGTCGTAGGTTTTAAGGCGCATGGAATGCACGGGGGTGTCGATTATAACCTCGTGAGCGCCTATCCCCGTCACTGTGTCGTATATGCCGCTGCCGCTCCTTTTAAGCTCACCCTCTATGCCGAAGGCGGGGTACTTGTTGGGGACGACACGGGTAAGCCAGTTGGCATCGTTCTTTTTGCCGAATGAGCGCATGGCGAAGATCTCGTGCGGGGTGTGAACCTCATTTCCATAGCAGAACGGGCAGTTAATCTGTGCTTTTTCACCATGGGAATAGTCCTGACGCTCCACAAGGAAATCGTGGGGTCTGCGGCTTCGTTCGGTGGCGATTACGCTCCATTTCTGTTTTACGGGGTCAAACCTGAGTTCCGACATTGTGCTCCCTTTTATTGTTAAACCGTATGAATATAATAATATACCTGTGCTTCCGGGCGATCAACCGATCATTCCGCCCTGAGGCTTCCCGAAAAAACCGCCCTGCCCTTAAACCGTACGGGGATAAACAGGGAAACTCCCTGCGCGGTGAGATCCACGCCCTTCTCCGACTGGGAAACAGTGGAAAAAATATTCGAAGCGGCGCTTCCCGCATCAGTCTCAAGGGTTATCCTGCCCGTGATTCCGTCGGTTATTTCGAATGAACCGCCCTTATGGCACATGCCGCACTCCCCGCCGTTCACAGTGATATTCGTCATGTCCCAGAGGTGGAAGTTCATCTCGCAGACATAAGTCAGCTCCGCCGGACAGTCCGTCACAAGCTCCGTCTCAAACTTCACGGATTCACCCGTGAAGCTGTATCTCTTTATTATCTCCGCGCTGTACGTCACACCGCTGTGGTATATGCCGCCTTTGCGCCTAAACGTGAGAGAATCCGCCTCAGCAGTCATCTCCGCAGGCTGGTTTGTAAAGTCCGAAAGCTCCGCGAAGGAGCATGAGGCAAACTTCTCAGCCTCGAATTCAGACACTACGTGATCTATGAACGAGTTTTTGTTGTACCAGTCATAAACAAGCATGGCCTTCATCTCGTCCGTTATTTCCACATTGAGATCATGTATGGTGGATATTCCGCTTTTTTGTTCGTCCTCGTTTTTTTCTTTCAGAAGCATGGCGTGGTACGCCTCTTTTCTTCTGGATATTGTATTGATAAGGTTAACGTTGTTGCGTTTAAGCTCAAGGGTGGTCATCTGCCCGCAATCCCTTGAGGTGAAGCTGGCGTTAAATACGCTCATGCGGACATAGGCATCGTCATAGCCGTCATAATCCAGATCAGCGGTCTCCACCAGGGGAAGATTTTCCGCAAGGCGCTCATACTCCTTCTCCGCCTCGATTATGAAGCTCCATGAGTTGTTGCGCAGGTTCGGCAGATAAAGCCCGCCGAATATGCCGTGCCACAGGGCATCATTGCACTGCGCCTTGTAAAGAGCCTCAGTCAGCGCTTCGTCCTGCATTTCTGCCGCATAGGCGCTTAGCCTCAGGGCGCGTTTATGGATACGGTTGCTCTCGGGGTACTTGGCAAAGAAATTTTTCCATATGCCCCCCTTAACGAAAACCTCCGCAGCTTCTTCCTGCCCCTCTTCTTTGAGGTGTTCCTGAAGCTTCTCCATCTCCTCTATCCTGCCCGCAAAGAGCGACCATTCGCCCATCTCGTGATATGAGGTTATGGGCAGATAAGCAAGCCCCGCGGGCTTTACCCTGTCTGCCGTTTCGCCGAAAAACGCGAACTCGCATTTGTCTGATGAGATAACCGCATCAAGGAACCTTTCCAGCCACCCCTCATCATACACCCATTCATAGGTATGCGGCCACACGCCGAACTTCTCGCCGTCATCGAATATCACGGAGCATTTTCCTCCGCTGTCAGCGGTTTTTGCCAGATATTCCACTATCGCCGACTCCTCCTTAAAAGGAATGAGGTAGCGCAGGTTTTTATCTATGGGAAAAATATTTACCCGCTTTCCGTCCTGCTCGGTCACATAGTAGCCGTTCAGCATCTCTTTATAATATCCTGCGGAAATGAAGTGATAGTCATCCACAATCATGTTCCGCACGCCGACTTCCGTGACATCCGTTATGATCGCAGGATCCCAGACACGCTCGGTGAGCCACAATCCGTCCGGCATCTGGCCGAAGTGATTGTTAATGTAGCTGCTGAGCTTCTCTATCTGCCCCCTTCTGTCGCCGGAAGGAATGGCGGAAAGCACGGGTTCGTAATATCCGCCGGTGAAAAACTCTATCTGGTTATTATCCGCCAGCTTCTTCATACTGCCGAAAACATCTCTGTGATTCTGCCTGATGTAGTCAAGGAGCCAGCCGCTGTAATGAACCGCGAAGCGGAACTTGGGATAAAGCAGCGCCGCCTCCATAAAAGGCGCATAGCAGCGCTCCACAGCCTCGTCCACAACATGGCTGAAATTCCCCACCGGCTGGTGGCAGTGTATTCCGAAAAGAAACGGCATTCTCATAATTATTCTTCCTGTTTGTTTATGATGCACATGCGGAGCGGACTAAAACTTTTAACCCGCTTCGCAAGATATTTATACTATCCAGTCGTCACTGAAGTTATCAGAGAGATCGACCTCGACCATGTTATACTGCGGTGCGCGTTCCACCGCCTCGCCGTCTTTAAACAGGCGGAATATTATATAAAGCCTTCCGCTGTTGTCGGGCAGGTTTCTGTGCGGCAGGGCAATTTCCGCTATGCGGTTTATGCCCCATTTTATGCCGCCGCCGTTTTCGCCTCTGCCTGTTTTCAGGGGGATGCGGAACTTGGCAGGGCTGCTCCCCGTCACTTCCGTTTCTATCTCATAGCCTTTGTCCATGGCTCCGTTGAAGGCGCCTTCAATACGCAGATACAGATTTTCCGCGTCATACCCGAAGAAAAGCCTGCGTAGCACATTTGACGAGGCGTGCATAGCCCCTGAGTCAAACTTGAGGTCAAACTCCCCAGCGCTGAGCCATTCGAAGAAGCTTGTCACCTCGCCGTCCGGAACGGCAGTGAGAAAATACTTCGGTTTTCTTATAAGCCCCGATTTGTAGGAACGTTTTATGGGGATATAAAGCTCCTGCGGTATGCCGGTTCCGAGGATCCTGTACGCATTGATCAGATACCCTCTGAAAAGCTTGTCAAACACATCCGCCTGAAGGCTGAAATGGTCATCGCCGAACCACCAGAACCAGTCGCTCCCTTCGGCTATGCGTATCTCGTTCATGGCTTTTTCTTTCTTATCCGCATCCAGAGCCTTGTCCACAGCCTGTCTTGCGGCGTTGAGCAGTCTCCATGCCTCGTTCTTTTCCCTGTGGCCGAGCCATGTGGTAAAATTGCCGTATATCCATGAGCCTGCACGGATTTTATCCAGCTCCTCCTGCGGCACATCCGCAAGTTCCGCAGCCTCTGACATGGTTACTGTGTTTATCCATTTTTCACGCCCGATCCGCTCATAGAGGGCACGGAAGAACTTATCCCCGTTTTCGGGGTAGTATTCCCACGCATTTTCCCCGTCCAGAATGACGGGAACGATGCAGGATTCATCCACTGAATCGTATATAACTTTAAGCTTCGCCACAAAGTCGTCCGCGGCTTTTTCCGCGTCCATCCCGCTGTAGGTGAAGCCGATCAGATCGCTTAATATTTTGTCACGGAAGAATATATTTATCTTCCCGCTTGCTGTTTTATAATAATGTCTGCGGTAGAGCTTTTTCCTCTCCGCCGAAACGGAGAAATTCAGACCTGATGAACCCGCCAGAACATCCTCGTCACTGGCTATCCATTTTACTCCGTTAGCGGAAAATAGCTCCGCCGCCCGCCCGCTTATGCTCCCTTCCGCCGGCCACATGCCGGAAGGCCTGCTGCCGAAAATATCTTCATAATATTTCACAGCCGCTTCCACATGCCACTGAGGGTCACGCCCGAAATCGCCGAAGGCGGCGGGCATGGGTATCTCCGGCAGGGCTTCCTTGGCGGAATCCAGATCCAGAAGCAGGGGCAGAATAGGATGATAAAACGGAGTGGCGGAAACCTCTATGCTCCCCGCATCCTGCAGTTCCCTGTAAAGCGGGATGATCCGCTTTACCGCTCCGCACAGGGTTTCCATCAGGCTGATTTTATCCTCCTGAGTGAAGCCTTTCCCCTTTGCGATGAGGCTTTCAATGAGCGGGTATTCCCTGCGGAAGAAGTTCCCTGTCCAGCTGAGCAGGTAAAGCACCTGCAAATCCAGTATCTCCGCATCGCTGAACAACCTTTCCGTGTTCTCAAACATGCCGCTGCGGCTGTTTTTGCTGTAAAGCTCCGCATACCTTCTGAAAGGGGCGATCATGTTTGCGAAGTTCGCCATGAAAAGCTGGGGCACAAGCCCGCACCTCTCCTCCGATGTGAGTTCGGAGGGTTTTTTCAGCATGGTTCTGAAAAAAAGGTCATCCACATTTATATTTTCATAATCCTTGAGCTGGACAAGAAGAGAGGGGACAAGGTTGAATGTCTGCCTTATCCCCTTATATTCTTTCAGGTAGGCGGGAATCTCGTAGTAATCCTTCACGGCGTGCAGGAACACCCACGGCATGTGGTATGTTCCGTCCTGCCCGTCCTTGTAGAAGGGCTGGTGCATATGCCATAAAAAAGCGAGATTCAGCTTCTTCATACTCAGGCCTGTTCCTCCAGCCATGACTGGATTTTGTCAATGTATTCATCCTGAAGCTCTTTGCCGTCCGCCTCGCACATGGACTCCACATATACATGGACATTCGCCGAATACTGATCCGGAACCATGTGCACCCAGCCTTTGGAGCCGAGCATTATTTTTATGCCGTCCAGAAAAGAGGCTTCCTTGTCCATGGCCTCCTCGCTCATTTTGCGCATCAGGAAGCCCTTGAGTTCAAGCGGGCAGTTGATCACATTATGAACGAAGTAGTACGCGGGAATAAGCTTCATAATATCGGAAACGCTTAAACCCACTTTCGCCAGCAGTTCAAGGATCTTGACAGAAGCGAACATTGAGTCGGTGTTGGTTCCGTTGTCGGTGAACATATAGTTGTTGTTGAGGTTGCCCACAAAGTCGAAGTTGCGCAGATATTCGCTTTTCAGTCCGGTGATCTTCCCGCGGACTATCTCAACGTTTTTCAGCTCCCTGTCAAGCACGGTGGGGGCGTAAGCGGGCAGATAAACCTTCATTTTCTTTTTGGCGGAGAGATCCATAATCTTCAGAATGAACATCAGCGCCCTGTCTGAACGAAGGCTTTTGCCCTCATTGGTGATTATATTAAGACGTTCTCCGTGGGGGTACACCACAAAGCCGAGATCGGCCTCCATGACCTTAACGATCTCCGAAACCTCTTTCATTGAAGTGGCAAGCTGGTGGATGGTTTTGGAGAGCTTCTTCTCATCCTGATATGCGTTGAGGATTACCGAATCCGTGCCTGTTTTGTTGAGGATTTCGGGATATACATTGTCCGTTGTGCCGTTCATCAGATCCACAACAAGCTTGAACCTGCGGGTTTTCACAAGGGATATGTCTATATTGCGCATGAAGCTTTCACGGTAGAACTCTTTCACCATGGGCTGTTCGTATATTTCGCCTATCTCCTCGTGGGAGGCGCGGCGGAAGTTCTCGCGGAAGAAGACACGCTCGATATTTTTCTCAAAGTTGGAATCTATGGGTGTTCCGTGCTCATCGAAGAACAGAATCTCCGTGTGGGTTGAATCTGTCTGCGACTGGCGGAAATACACGCCCGCAACCTCCCCGAAGGTGGAGAGCTTGTGGGTCATCACCGGCACGGGGGACATGCGCACATCAGTTGCGTTTACACCAGTTGAGAGCAGACCGCCGAGGAAGCAGCGTTTAAGCATCCGCGAACCTCTGTGATAGTCACGGCTGAGAAGCACACGGGAGCCCGCAGGAAGCTGACTGCCGAAGGCTGAGCCGAGCTTGGCGGCCAGTTCGGGACTCATCTCCACATTTGTGCGGGCGGAAACCTTGCCCCCCTCGAATATGGATTTCTTCCATTTATCGCCCCAGATAAGGTTGCTGCTCACTATCGAGCTTTCCTCTATCTGTTTGTTCGGCCAGACCATGACATCTTTCTCGAATATTACGTAGTTGCCCACCTCTGTGTCCTGAGCGATGATGAAGCCGCTTTCGCCCAGAACCTTTTTGCCGAGCTTAACACCGTTGCAGAGAACGGCGTTCTTTATATTGCAGGCGTAGCCTGTTTCAACGTTTTCCCAAAGGATGGATGACTCCACTGACGTGTCGTCCCCTATGGAGCATCCTCTGCCTATTACGGTGTCCTTGATTTTGGCGTTTCTGCCTATGACGCAGCCGTCACCGAGAAGCACCAGCCCCTCGAAAACCGCGCCTTCGCCCACTTTCACATCCGAACCCATGTAGCAGATTCCGTTGTCCTGCTCATTCGGCGTTCCCGCCAGCGGCAGTTCCACCTCGCCCGCAAGGATGTCCTGCAGTGCGGCGCGGTAGGAATCGGGGTTGCCCACATCACGCCAATAGCCTTTGGCGTTGTAGCCGTAAATCTTCGTTCCGCCCGCCATCAGCTTGGGGAAGAGATCCTTGGAGAAGTCGAAGTTGCTGTTCTCCGGTATGTATTTCAGAACTTCCGGCTCGAATACATATATGCCGGTGTTGATGGTATCGCTGAAAACCTCGCCCCAGCCCGGCTTTTCCAGAAAGCGGACTATCTGCCCTTCCTTGTCGGTTATCACCACTCCGAACTGGAGAGGATCGGGCACTGAGGTGAGGGTTATGGTGGCTTTGGACTCTTTGAAGTCGTGGTAGCCTATTATTTCCTGTATGCTGAAATCTGTGATGAGGTCGCCGCTCACCACGATGAATCTTTCGTCAAGAAACGCTTCGGCCTTTTTGACCGCTCCCGCTGTTCCGTAATCATCGTCCGGCTGGACATAGCGGATGTTCACCCCTTTGCTGCTTCCGTCGCCGAAATAGCTTTTAATCACTTCGGGCTTGAAATAAAGGAGGATTACGATATCCACAATCCCCGCGTTTTTCAGGGAGTCGATAATATATTCCATCATAGGTTTGTTCATAACCGGAATCATGGGCTTCGGAACGCTGGATGTCAGAGGCTGAATCCTTGTTCCGAATCCGCCGGCCATAACCACTGCTTTCATTGTATTTCCTCACTCTTTATGCTGTTTTTATTTCAGGGCGCAGTCTTAACGCCGCTTCTTTTCTTATATCGGAAGATGTGCTCTCGGTGTTTCTTCAGGCTTTGTTTTTCTTTATAACGGCAGAAATCTCATTCAGAAGAGACTCCAGATCAGAGGGGGACTTCACCCAGTAGCCGTCAGCAAGCCATGTGGAAAAATCATCCTGATAGGCGCTGTAGGCTGTTGCGAGGATCGTTTTCACCGTTTTGTACTTTTTGGTGATCTCCTGAAGTATGTCTATGCCGCTTTCGCCTTTAAGCTTGATGTCAAGGAGGATAACATCGATCTTCTCCTTCTCAAGTATCTTAAAACACTCGGCACTGTTTGAGGCTTCAAATACTTTGTAGCCGCTGTCTTCAAGCTCTGTGCGGTAAAGTAGCCTGATCTCTGATTCGTCATCGACAACCAATACCGAATATGCCATATCTGACCTCCAATTTAATTACAAAAATACCTACATAGTGTGGTATTTTTGTACACGCTCGCGCCTTGCGGAGCAAGGCTTCGCTTCGCACGGCGCAACTCCAGTCCATGGAGTTGCATACGCTCCGGTACGCGTTCCGTCTCTTTTGATGATAGTTCAGAAACGGTACATCCTGTCCGTTTCCTCACACGCTCGCGCCTTGCGGCAGGCAATTTTTAAGACTGAAAATGCCCGAAGACCAAAAAAAGGTTCGGGCACAGCAGTATGCCGCATATTTTCAAGACCTGTGTCCGCCATCATAGTTCCGCAAAGCTTAACAAGTGAAAAAGGCGTGACACATCTTTTGTATCAAGTATACCACGGGGCGGGAATAATGGGCAATACGATAAAGATTTGGATTAGTTTGAAAAAATGTCAGGAAATGCGGTTACTTGAGCGATTTTATCGCTTCAGCGTATGAGGATGCGCCGAAAACATAGCTTCCGGCAACAACGGCATTGCAGCCGGCGTTTTCAAGAATTTTTACATTTTTATCAGTGACTCCGCCGTCAACCTCGATGATAAGTTCAGGCCTGAGAGCCTTTTTCATTTCGGCAAGCTTGGCAACCTTGGCCACCGAACTCTCTATAAACTTCTGTCCGCCGAAACCGGGGTTCACAGACATTATCAGCACCATATCCAGAAAAGGCAGAATCTCCTCCAGCACGGAGACAGGAGTGTGGGGATTGAGAGAGACACCTGCCATGCATCCATGAACTTTGATCTCGCTCACTGTTCTGTGAAGATGTGTGCACGCTTCATAATGCACGGTTATGAGGTTTGAGCCGGCATCGGCAAAGTCTTTGATGTATCTGTCGGGGTCGGTGATCATCAGGTGCACGTCAAAAGGCTTCTGCGTGGTTTTGCGCAGATGTTTCACCACAGGCGCGCCGAAGGTGATATTAGGAACGAATACGCCGTCCATGACATCAAGGTGGATCCAGTCTGCCCCGCCCTTGTCGATGGCCTGTATCTCTTCCGCCAGTCTTGAAAAATCCGCGCTGAGTATTGAAGGTGCAACTATCATCGGGCTATGATATTCATCAGCGTATGAATGTCAACAAATTAAAAGGGACTCCCTGTTTTTTACAAATTTTATATAACGGCAGCCCAAACCGGAGCCGATGGATCATTTATGAAAAAGCTTTTTATCACATTTCTTCTTACAGTATTCACGGGAACTCCGTCTTTCGCCGTGCCCCTCACTGACGAGGCTCTCTCATTCGCGGACAGGCTCTATTCGAAATACGGCATCGACCCTGTGAAAACCGCACTTATCATTCAGAGCGCAGAATATTCCGAAAAGGCTCTCTCTCTTATGGACAGACAGTTTGAAAAAAGCGGCTGGGGGGTTTACAGAAAAGGGATGGTAACAGGTCCCAGAAGCACCAAAGGGGGCAGGTTTTACCTTGAACACAGACCAAGCCTCGAGCTGGCTTATATGCAGTTCGGCGTGACTCCGGAGATAATCGCCGCAATACTCGCTGTGGAAACCAACTACGGAGACTACAAACTGCCTCACAGAGCTGTTGACGTTCTTTCCACCCTCGGCTTCTTTTATCCGAGGCGCGCAGACTACTTCCGCTCCGAGCTGGAAGCGCTTTTAGCCTATGCGGAAAAGAAAGGTATGGATCCCTTCTCGTTCATGAGCTCATACGCAGGCGCTGTGGGCATACCGCAGTTTATGCCCAGCAACATAAGCAAATACGGAGTTGATTTCGGCGGGGACAGCATTGTCGATCTTGTTAACAGCAAAACAGATGCAATAGGAAGCGTTGCGAATTATCTGGCCAAGTTCGGCTGGCAGAAGGACAAACCAACCGCAATAAAGCTCCGCGGCACAGGGTTTGACAGCTTTCTGGGGCAGGGATACGAGCCGAAATTCACGGTTAAGGAGCTTGAGGACGCAGGAATAGTCTTCGCCATACCGGCAGACCCGTCAGAAAAAGTGAACCTGATACGCCTCCAGACAGACAAAGGCTTTGAGCATTGGGCAATATTCAGCAATTTCAGAACAATAATGCGCTACAACAACAGCGCAAACTATGCTCTGGCTGTTCTTCTCATAAGCAAGAATATTGAGGAGGAAAGAAAAATGCTGGAGGCGGAAAATACGGGAGGCTCATGAAAGCCTCCCCGCTCTGTCTTACAATATCTGACTGAGAAATTTCTTCAGTCTTTCGTTCTGAGGATTGTTATATATAGCCTCAGGCGTGTTTTCTTCGATTTTGAGCCCTTCATCCATGAAGACCACCCTGTCTGACACTTCACGGGCAAAGCCCATTTCATGAGTTACCACAACCATTGTCATCCCCTCTTTGGCGAGGGTTTTTATAACGTCAAGAACCTCGCCTATCATCTCGGGGTCAAGGGCGCTTGTGGGTTCATCAAAAAGCATGACCTTCGGACGCATGGCAAGGGCTCTGGCTATCGCCACCCTCTGCTGCTGACCGCCGGAAAGCTGTGAAGGGTAGCTGTCCCTCTTGTCCGCAAGCCCTACCTTGGCGAGCAGATTCTCGGCTATCTTAACCGCTTCCGCCTCTTTCATTTTCTTAACTTTCAGCGGAGCAAGGGTAATATTGCCCAGCACTGTTTTGTGGGGAAAAAGGTTGAAGCTCTGGAAAACCATCCCCACATCCTCCCGAAGCTTGTTTATGTTCGTTTTGGGATGAGTGAGCGAGTTTCCGTCTATCTCTATTTCTCCGGAGGTAACTTCCTCAAGGAGATTCAGTGTTCTCAGCATAGTGGATTTGCCCGAACCGGAAGGACCGATGATAACCACCACCTCTCCCTGAGCGACATCCAGATCAACCCCTTTAAGTGCCTGAACACCGTTGGGGTAAGTTTTTACAACATTTCTTGCTTTAATCATTTGCGCGCCTCCCTTTAATCACTGCTTGCCATTTTCTTTTCAAGCTTCTGCACCAGAACGGAAAGCCCCGATGTGAGCACAAGATAAAGAAGCGCAACCGTGAACCATGTTTCAAACGGGCTGAAAGTGGTGGCGCTGACCTCCCTGCCTGCCTTTGTGAGGTCGGTTATGGAGATTACCGAAACAAGGGAGGAGTCTTTGATAAGGGATATGAACTGCCCCGCCATAGGGGGGAGAGTTCTTTTGACGGCCTGAGGCAGAACAACATAGATCATTGCCTTTGTGTAGCTCATGCCGAGGCTTCGTGCCGCTTCCATCTGCCCTTTGTGGATTGACTGAATGCCCGCGCGGACAATCTCCGCGACATATGCGCCCGTAAAAACCGCAAGGGCGGCCACGCCCGCAGTGAAGCGGTCCAGGGAGAGAACGGTTCCGATAAAGAAATAGAATATGAATATCTGCACCAGAAGCGGAGTGCCCCTGATCAGCTCAACATAAAGTATGGAGAGCTTCTTGAACATCGGGTTGCGCGAAATCCTCGCCAGCCCGGCAAAAACGCCGATGATCACGGCGAAAATTATCGAGAAGAAGGATATCTGAAGTGTGGTGGCAAGCCCGATTAAGAGCGGGCCTGCCTTCCACGATTTATTTACGGCAACAGTGTGCCCTTTCAGTACTGTATCGCCGTCACCAAGTCTGCTTTCCTGCGGTTTTTCAACAACGAAAGCTTCGCCTCCGCCGTGGGGGACAACACTGATTCTCCCTTTTTCAACAACGGCTTTGCCGTCAAAGGGAGCTTTGACTGTCTCCTCCGCAGTGTAGATGATGAACTGTGGAATCCTGTTCCAGCGCCATTTGTAGTCGATCTCAAGGGTCGCCATATACAGAGCGCCGATCAGCGCGGCCACCAGCGCATAAAACGCTATGTTCCAAGCAAGGTCTTTTCCTGAACGGGTCACTATCGCCTACTCCGAATTATTCCTGAATATCTTTCAGCCAGTCGTTGGAAAGGAACCATTTGTTGTATGTTTCCTGATAGAATCCGTCGCCTTTAACCTGAGCAAGGAAGTTGTTCAGCCAGTTCATAAAGTCGTAGTCGCCTTTTCTGATGGCCCATGCAAGGGGTTCATATGTGAAGGGCTCGTCTATGAAGAAGAGGTTTTCGCTGTTCTGAGAGAAGAAAGACGCGTTGTAGGGAAGGTCATAAACAAAAGCGTCCGCTTTGCCGTTTATAACTTCCATAGCCGCTTCCTGCTCAGTTTCGAAAAGTCTGATTGTGGCGTTGCCTATGAATCTTTTTGTTGCGTATTCAGCAGTTACGCCGAGTTTTGTCGCGATAACGAACTTGGGATCGTTAAGATCTGCATAGCTCTTTACAGTGCCTTCGTGTTTTTTGTGCACAAGGATTGTCTGGCCTACAGTGATGTAGGGGTTCGCGAAGTTAACCTGAATGTTTCTTTCAGGAGTGATTGTCATGCCTGACATGATTATGTCAAACTTCTTAGTAAGAAGAGAAGGAATGATTCCGTCCCATGCAGTGTTTACAAGAACAAGCTTAACACCGAGGTCTTTAGCCATTCTTTCCGCCATGTCAACGTCGAAGCCAACGATGTCGCCCTGTTTGTTTTTAAGCTCGAAGGGCATGTAGCCTGCTTCAAGACCGACATGAAGTTCGCCTCTCTTGACTATTTCATCAAGTACGGAACCGGCTGCTGCGGGTGCGGCGGATGTTTCTGATGTTGCCTCTTTTTTTTCGGATGAGCAGGCAAAGCTCATCAGCATTACGGCAAGAATTACCAGTAATTTCTTCATATTACTTCCTCCTAATAGGATTTTCCTTCTTCAAGAATTTCCGAGATAATCATGTTGGAGCCGCATTCCGGACATTTGCCGATCTGCTCTTTAGGGATGTATTTGATTTGGGTAAACTCGCACTTCGGACACTTAACTTCAACAGCCTGAATTTTGTCAGAATCGGAATTTTTCTTACTCATCCCCGAAACTCCCGTAAAATAAATTGGTCTTACCCCAGTAAAAACCGCATACTATAATAAAACTGTTAAAAAATAAAGCTAATTGTGGCATAACACCTGTTATCTGTAGCATCACACAGTTAAAGGAGCCTTAAAATCAAACTGTTCAGGAAACTTCTGCGTTCCGCGGGGAAGCCTACTATGGAGAAGGGGGCGAACGCTCTTCAGGAGAAAAATTTCTCCAGAGCCTACCGCATCTTCTCCGCCCTTGCGGATGAAAATGTTCCGGAAGCCGTGTTCGCCCTCGGCACAATGTATGAGAACGGATTCGGGCTTCCGCAGGATCTGAGACGCGCCCTCAAGCTTTACATAGCTTCCGCCAGAAGAGGGGTTAATGAAGGAGCATACCGCGCGGCGATGATACTCATCAAAGGCGACACCGGCCACAGGGATCCGCTTCTTGCCGTAAGGCTCCTTGAGGAAGCGGCGGAACGCGGCCATGACAGAGCGCAGTATAAGCTGGGGTTTTACCATCAGGCGGCAAAATATGTTGTGCGGGACTACGACAAAAGCATCGCATACTACAGACAGGCGGCGGAACAGGGAAACGCCGACGCGCAGAACAAACTGGGACTTATGCACGCCGCAGGCAAGGGAACAGCGAAGAACTATGAAGAGGCGATAAAATGGCTTACGCTCGCCGCCGGACAGCGGCACCCCGAGGCACTGTATAACCTCGCGTGCATGTATCATGAAGGAAAAGGCGTGCAGGCAGACCTGAAAAAAGCCGTTCGGCTGTTCAAACTCGCCGCCAAGGCATACGGATAACAAGGCTCAGCCATCAGCGAGAGATTCTTCACTGCGCTCAGAATGACGCTGAAACAGGCACAGGGATGTGCCCGCGGAGTGCGTACCGCAGCGAATGCGAGGAACGCAAGCGAAGCCTAAGCAGCAAGCGGTTTCACCGCGCAGGCTGCGTGTGAAGAAAAACTGCACGGACGCAGGTTTTTCTGAACTACGGAAAGACAGAGACTGCTCACTCTCTCAGGGTTCGCGATGCCGCAAACCCGCCGTCACTCTGAGCATACGCGAAGAGTCTCTGAGGCACAAAGGTCCGGGATTCTTCATTGGTATAAGGTCTTCTCCAGTGCGGTGATAATCTCCTGAATCTCTTTGTCTTCCTTGCATTTCTTCTCAATTGACTGCACTGAGTGAAGAACAGTTGAATGATCCCTTCCGCCGAAGAGTTCACCCACTTCCTGCAATGAAATATTCAGCTTGTTCCTTAATATATACATGGCTATCTGCCTGGGCAGAGATATGCTTTTTGTGCGCTTCTTTGATTTAAGGTCGCTCATCTTCACGTTGAAGTAGCCTGTCACAGCATCGATAATATTCTCCTCCGTGACCATTTTATCCTTGCGGACAAGAAACTTATCAAGTGACTTCCGCGCGAGTGCGATGCTCAGGGGTTCATTATGGAAAGAAGCGTATGCGCTGAGACGGACAAGAGCCCCGATAAGCTCCCTTATGTTCTCAGTTTTGATATTTTCAGCAAGGAACATACCCAGCTCGTCAGAGAGCTTGAGGTTCATTATGTCCGCGCGCTTCATTATGATCGCCGCCTTCTCCTCCGTTGAGGGAGCCTGAATATCGGCGATAAGTCCCCATGCGAAGCGGCTGCGCATCCTCTCCTCAAGGTCTGGAATCTCACTGGGCGTTTTATCGCTGGTGAGAATTATCTGCTTCTGGGATTCGTACAATGTATTGAAAGTGTAGAAAAATTCCTCTGTGCTTCTCTGTTTGCCCGCAAGAAACTGAACATCATCAAAAAGCAGCATATCTATATTGCGGTATTTGCTTCTGAATTCATCCATTTTCTTGGTTTTCAGCGACTGGATCATCTCATTGGTAAATGTCTCGGAAGTTATGTACAGCACCTTGAGCTTGGGGAACCGTTCCATGATTCTGTTGCCCGCCGCCTGCATGAGGTGTGTTTTCCCGAGCCCCACGCCGCCGTAGATAAAAAGCGGGTTATACTTCTGGAAATGCCCCTCGGAAACCGCAAGGCAGGCCGCATGTGAGAACTGGTTTGAACTGCCCACGACGAAGTTTTCAAAAATGTAATCCCGGTTGAGGTTGGAAGAGGCGGGAATTTTGTAGTCCGCCACAGCGGAAGAAGTCACCGGAGCCTGAGAAACTGTCTGCGCCTTCGGAGCATCACCAGTGATGATAAGTACGTCAGCGTCTATTGAAAGCCCCTCGTTGAAAATCTTCTTTAATGTATCGAGATATTTCTCCTCAACCCAGTTCTTATAAAACTTGTTCGGAGCCTGAAGGGTGATCAGATCCCCCCTCACCTCAACCATCTGCAAAGGCTTTATCCATGTGGACACCACATCGTCGGAGCAGTGTTTTTTCGCTTCTTTAAGTACTTCTTCCCAGATCTTTACATCTTCCATAGTGCTGCAATTCCAATAAGCTGATTTTATTTTTCGCGCCGAGAATAAATCATATAAGGCATGTCTGATCAGTATATGTCTTTTTCCTCTCCGCGAAAAGGGATAATAGGCAAAAAAAGGCGAAGCCTCTTTAGAAGACTTCGCAGATTTTAAAATTGATTAAAAAGATTTGGTTTCTTTGGAAGGAGTTTGAGGAAACCTTTCTTTTTCATTAAAGAAAGGTTTCCTTAATTTTTCAAGAAAATATCCTTCTTAAAACCGAATGCGGCTTCGCTCCGCACGGCGCGTTCCCGTCCATGGGAATGTATCACTTCGCTGAAGATTCCACGTATTCCACTATTTTTTCGGCGAGGCGACGCACCATGAATTCGAAGCGGTCCGCATCGCGTTCAAGGAGTGTCATGCGGAATCCGGGCTTGCTTGTGAAGAATGATGTCAGCGGGACAACGCAAATGCCTGTGGCGCCGAGGAGATAGTAAACAAAGCGCTTATCGTTTTCTATGTTGGTGCCTGTTATGCTTTCCACATAGTTCCGCACTCCCTCATCCTCGATATGCAGTTTCTGCTTGCTGTTGAGGACAGCCTCATTGAACACGACAGACATATAGAACGCGCCGTTTGTCCTGTTCACAACCACATAGGGGACATCACGCAGGATGCTGTAGGCTATATTTGAAAGTTTTTCGTAATGCTTTATTTTTTCAGCAAGATAAGGTTTGTACTCAGGGTGAGACATTATGCGCGGAATGGACATCTGAGGGAATGTGGTGGAGCAGACCTCGGACATTTTCTGTGTGAGGATGGCGTCCACATATCTCTGGAAAGCGGGGTCCTTGTCATAGTTGTAGACCTCGATCCAGCCGCATCTCGCTCCGGGCCAGGGGTATTCCTTGCTGATCCCTTTCATGCTTATTCCGGGCACATCGCCTATTATGTCGGAGAGAAGCACGGTTTTTGAGCCGTTGTAGGACATATTTGCGTATATTTCATCAAACACGAGCATAAGGTCATATTCTTTGGCGATGCGCACTATCTGCCTGAGCCCTTCTTCCGTGTGAACATAGCCGGTGGGGTTGTCGGGGTTGATTACCAGTATGCCCACTATGGAGCGGAAGCTTCTCACCTTGCTCTCAAGCTCGTCAATATCCGGCGCCCAGTGCTTGTAAGGGTTCATCTGGTATGTGTTCGGCGGGAAGGAAGCATGGAGAACCTCCGCCAGAAGGTGCGTGGAGTATGTGGGTTCGGGCATGATGATCCTCGCATCAACCCTGATCGCGCTGTATGATCTCGCTATCGCGTCGCCCAGACCGTTGAAGAAAATAATATCCTCCGCCGTGATCTGCGCTCCGCCGCGTGCGTTAACCTGTGCGGCTATGTACTCTCTGGTTTCCAGAACGCCTTTGGTGGGCGAATAGGCGTATGCGTTGTTATCCATGATAATTTTCGCGAGTTCCTCTTTCATCCAGTCCGGAAGAATTTCGCCTTTGACAATGGGATCGCCTATGTTTTCCCAGTAAATGTCCACACCTGCCTGACTGAGTTTGCTCGCCACATTAACAATGTTGCGTATCTCATAAGTCAGGCCGTTTCCGCTTTTGGCAAGATCATACCTCATTAGTCTACCCTCGCATAATATGACCGTTGAATACCCGTTTTACGGGTAAATCATCGTTTATATAACAATATTTGTATACTTTCAATAAGCAGTTTACGTATTTTTAAAACATAACAGACAGCTTATTTTCCGGCGTTTTTTTGACCGTGAAACAAAAAAAGCGCCGCTTGCCCAAGGTAGGGAAACGGCGCCTGCAATTTTTCAGCCATGCCTGATTAAAGAGGGTCAGCCTTCTTTCTTCTCCCCTCTCTGCCTGATGAACAGCTTTATGGGTATACCCTGAAAACCGAAGTATTCCCTTATTATGTTGATCACGAAGCGCTGGTATGAAAAGTGCACCGAATCCGGATAGTTGGCGAAGATAACAAATTGCGGCGGGCACGCCGCCACCTGTGTCATGAAGTAAAGCTTGAGCCTTCTTCCCTTAACCACCGGAGGCTGGTGACGCTCAAGGGCGGTTTGCAGAACACGGTTAGCCTCTCCTGTGCCTACCCTTTTGGTATATTCCTTATAGAGACCCTTCGCGGCCTCGAAAATTTTATAAACGTTTTTGCCGCTCATGGCGGAAGCGAATATAACAGGGGGATTGTTAAGGAACTGCAGCTTAAATTCTATGTCAGCTCTCATTTCCTTTGCGGCCTGATCCTTGTTTTCCACAGCGTCCCACTTGTTGACAACGAGAATAACGGGTCTGCCCGCTTCCCATGCATCCGCAATAACCTTTACATCGCGTTCGTTAAGGCCTTCAACCCCGTCAATGAGGCAGACTGCTATATCCGAGCGGGAAACTGCGTCCTCCCAGCGGTAGTAGCCGTATTTCTCTATCCTGTCCTTGAACATGACGGATTTTTTTCTGATACCTGCGGTATCTATGAGCACATATTTCTCATCGCCGTATTCAAAGAGAGTGTCCACAGCATCCCTTGTAGTGCCGGGAATATCAGTGACAATGAGCCTCTCCTCACCGAGCCAGCGGTTGATCATGCTGGACTTGCCCACATTGGGGCGGCCTGTGACGATCAGCTTTATGCGGCCGTCATAGCTGAAATTTTCCTCTTCCTCATCTTCCGGCAGGCGGGAGATTATCTCGTCCATAAGGTCGTCCACGTTTCGCCCGTGGGTTGCGCTTATGGGGAAAACCTTGTCGATTCCCATGGAAAAGAAGTCATAGGCGAGGTTGTCCGCCGCGGATGAGTCTATCTTGTTTACAGCGACTACAAAGTCTTTTCCGCCCTCCCTCAGGAGTCCGCACACAATTTCATCCAGCGGGTGAACGCCTTCGCGTCCGTCTACCATGAGGATGAAAAAGTCTGCTTCTTCAAGGGAATACATGAACTGACGCTGCATTTCCTTTTTTACAATCTCTTCTTTCAAGTCATATCCCGCGGTATCCACCACACGGAAACGCCTGCCGAGCCATTCGGCGGTAAATTCTATTCTGTCACGGGTAACGCCCGCCATGTCGTCCACGATGGCGATTCTCTGCCCCGCCAGTCTGTTGAAAAGTGTGGACTTGCCTACGTTCGGGCGTCCGATTATTCCGATTTTTTTCATTCCATATTCCTGATAGTTCGAAAAAACCTACATCCTGTAGTTTTTTCTCACTCGCAGCCTGCGGAGCAAAGCTCCTTGCTGCTCTGGTTACGTTTGCGTTCCTCGCATTCGCTGCGGTACGCACTCCACGGGCACATCCATGTGCCTGAAATTCTTTTTCTATAGTTCAGAAACGCTACATCCTGTCCTTTTCTTCACACGCTCGCGGTTTGCAAAGCAAACCTTCACTTCGCACGGCGCAACTCCATCCATGGAGTTGTATATGTCTCACAGGCAAAAGTACCTCAGCCAATGATCTCCAGAGCTGCGTCAAGTCTTCTCAGCAGTTCGTCCACGGGCATGAGTGTTGCCATTTTATCTATTTCAGGCCCCTTGACGGAGCCGGATATGCCTACTCTTACCGCCATGAAAAGGGGCTTGCCCTTCACACCCGTTTCTGCCTGAACAGCCTTGGGTATGTCCTTATATTCCTCTTCCTTAATATATCCGCTGAAAGCGGCTACTTTTTCCCTGAACGCTTTAAGCACCGCAGGCGTGGTTTCCAGTTTGAGAAATTCCATAGCCTCCTCATCCGGTGTCTGATACTGGAAGTATACCTTCATAACATCAGGCGCGTCGCCGAGAAGTTCCATCTTGCTTGCGACTGAGGCAATCATTTTCACATAAACTTCCCTTTCCAGCCTGTCCGCGGGAAGACCGGCTTCAATGAGAAAAGGCATACAGAGCTCCGCGAGCTCCTCAGGAGTTTTCATGCGGATGTACTGTCCGTTCAGCCATTTCAGCTTCCCGAAGTCGAAGACTGCGGCGCTGGTTGATACACGTTCAAGACTGAACGACTTTATCAGCTCCTCGCTGCTTATTATCTCTCTCTCCTGTTCGTCAGACCAGCTAAGCAGAGCGAGGAAGTTGAACAGGGCATCGTTCAGGTAGCCCTGCGAGCGGAACTGCTCAATGCTTGTGTTGCCGTGGCGTTTGGAGAGCTTTGACCTGTCCTCGCCGAGAATCATGGGGATGTGTATGAACTCAGGGCGGCTGAAATTCAGGGCATCAAAAATAAGCGCCTGCTTTGGGGTGTTGCTCAGATGGTCATCCCCTCTTATCACATGGCTTATTTTCATCAGCGCGTCATCTATAACCACCACATAGTTATACACAGGCACCCCGTCAGGGCGGACAATTATAAAATCGCCGAAAACACCTGTCTCGAAATCTATCTCGCCCTTAATCCTGTCGGAAATGTGCACAACCTCTTTATCAATCTTAAAACGGATAGCGTATGGAGCCTCCGAAGCCTCAAGCTCCGCCTTCTGCGAGGGGGAAAGGTTTCTGCATCTGCCGCTGTAAACAGGCTGGCGGTTTTCTATGCGCGCCTTCTCCCTTTCGGCGTCAAGCTCTTCCTTGGTGCACCAGCATTTATACGCATGCCCTTTCTCAAGGAGTTCCTCAGTGTATTTTTTATATATATCAAATCTTTCTGACTGCCTGTATGGGCCGTAATCCCCGCCTTTCTGGGGGCCTTCGTCCCAGTCCATAAGAAGCCATTTCATATCCTCATATATAAGCTCCTCACTGGCGAGGGTGGAGCGATCGAAGTCCGTATCCTCTATTCTCAGAATGAAAGTGCCCCCCATGCTGCGCGCGAAAAGATAATTGAAAAGCGCCGTTCTGGCGTTCCCTACGTGTATGTGCCCTGTGGGGCTGGGTGCGAATCTCACTCTTACTGACATAGCTCACAAACTCCTTTTGTTTAAGCACGCCCTGTTTCCGGCGCGCATTATCTCAAAATACGCCACTTTATAGATTTTGTAAAATTGATCAAGCAAAATCAGGCAAATAAAGGATAATTCACACATCATGCTTGCTTGACAGAGGTCTTTGCCGGAATGTATAATTTACAATATCGAAACATCTGACGCTTTCCGGCACTATGTGTGCATTCCGCGTATCTCTTTCATCTGAAAATCAAAATAATCCTGTGAGGGGCTCATGAAAATCAGCACCAAAATGACCGTTTTCATCAATATTTTTCTCATCGCCTGTTTCTCCGTTCTTTTTATGTTCAACGCTAAAAACGCACGGGAAAAAGCATTTGAAGCGGAAATAGACAAGGCGCGCAAAATCATAACCATGGCCGAGGGGATCAGGGAATATTCCAATTCCCTCATTCACAGCGGAACATTCGATATGGAAGAGCTTAAACAGGATTCCGGCAAACTTGTTCAGATAATACCCGTTGTTTCCGCCATAAGAGTTTCAGAGGCAAAGGCGGAGCTCACCGGAATGCAGTTCAAAGTGCCTAAGATATCGCCCAGAAACCCGAAAAACATGCCTGATGAAGTGGATCTTAAAGCCCTTGAGTACCTTATAAAGACAGATACAAAATCCGGAGACACGCCGGAGCATGTCGTTCACGATTCCGAGAACGGCATAATCCGCTATTACAAGGCTGTCCGCCTGACAAAAGAGTGCGAGTGGTGCCACGGAGATCCCGCCACATCCATGGAGCTTTGGGGCAATGACCAGGGTCTGGATCCCACGGGAGTGAAGATGGAAGACTGGCGCGCGGGGGAAATACACGGAGCATTTGAGTTCATGATACCCATCGGCCCGATTAACGCCGCCGTGAGCGAAGTGCTGGCGAAGGACTTCAGCGCCATGGTGGTTATACTCCTTATACTCAGCGTGAGCACGGTTTTCATGAGCCGGAGGGTTCTTTTCAGCAAGCTGAAAGTTGTGGAAACTAGGCTTAAAAACATCGCCACAGGAAAAGGCGACCTCACAAAATATATGGAGCATAAGGGGAATGACGAACTGGGCGCCATATCTGCAAATTTCAATCTTTTCATCAACTACATAAAGTCAATTGTAGTGGATATACAGGAACAGGCGGAATACATACAAAAGGCCACGGAAAAGCTTGACGCAAACATTGACGAAATCGGAAAAGGGATCACCGACCAGAAAGCGGACACCGAACAGCTCTCAGCCGCGGTCAGTGAAATGTACGCAAACGTGGAGAGCATAGCGGAAAACTCCCGGCTGACTTATCAGAAAGCCGTCCAGACACAGACAGCGTCGGGAAAAGTA
>JBFWJG010000022.1:0-37520 GCA_050253335.1 Deferribacterales bacterium
GAAAAAACATGCGTTCTCAGCGAAACTCCGGACACCGACCTTGAGCTTGACATAGACTCCGGCTTCAAAGTCAGGAACAACGCTTACCTGCTGAAAAGCATCTTTCTCATAATACTTTATGAAGCTGTCAAAACCTCATCAGGCAAACTGGAGATAAAAGGGAAGCTCCCTCTTCTCTCCCTGAAATGCAGCAAAGGATTTACCGGCTTTCCGGAAATTATACAAATTTTCTCCGAAATGTTTAAAAAATCCGGTATATTATTAGAATATGACTCGAATTCCATATCCATGAGGTTTGACTATGAAAATTTTGATTGCGGACGATGAGCTGCGCCTGCGGAAAGTGGTTGCACTTCATCTGAAAAAAGCGGGCTTTGCCGTTCTGGAGGCGGGAAACGGCAGACAGGCTCTTGCAATGGCGAAGGAGCAGAAGCCTGATGTCATTGTTCTGGACATTATGATGCCTGAAATGACCGGACTTGAAGCCTGCGAGGCCATAAAGGCTGATGCGGAGCTTTCCTCCATCCCCGTTATCCTGCTTACCGCGATGGCGGAAGCAGGCGACATAGAAAAAGGCGGAGCCGCAGGGGCGGAGTATTACCTCACCAAGCCGTTCAGCCCCAAGGATCTTATAGATAAAATAAACAGCAACTTTAAAAGCTGATAAAGGAGCCGCAAGTCTTGAAAAAAATTGCCTACAGAGGCTCGAAAGATAATCTGAAGCAGTTTCTTCTCCTGCTAAAAGACGAATGCCAGTTTGTTCAGGAAGGGGATGAAGATCTGCTTATAATCGAGATAGACAGTGTTGAAACTCTTTTCAGACTGCCCAAGAAGTTCAGCGTTCCGGCCTTTTTCTTTATAACCACAAAAGACAGACGTGTTGTGGAATCTATCCGCCAGTACTATATCTCAGGCATTTTCACCCCGCCGCTCAAGAAAGAAGATGTGGCGAAAAAACTTTCCGTGGCTCTGGCCTCGGCAAGCAAGGGAAAAAGCAGCGGCGAGCTCGACACATTAAAAGCGAAGGTTCTCGCCAAGGCAGAAAGCATACCCGCCCTGCCCGCTCTGGCGAAGGAGCTTCTGCGCCTTTCCAGAAGCGACAACTCGCAGATTAAGGACTTCATCGTCAAAATCAAGAAGGATCAGGGGATCTCCTCTAAAATAATAAAGCTTGTCAACTCCCCCTTTTACGGCCTCAGACAGGAGATAAGCAGCATAGACCGCGCCACGGTTCTGCTCGGCATAAACACAGTGAAAAACCTTGCTCTCGCCGTATCCACCGAAGGCTACTACGCCAAACACTTCAACCTGTACAAATCAAGCGGACAGCGCGTATGGGAGCACTCAGTGGCGGTGGCCATGCTTTCCGAATCTCTGGCGGAAATGCTGGGCGAGGATCCGGATTCGCTCTATCTTGCAGGGCTCATGCACGACATAGGCAAATCGATCCTTGTGGACTTTCTTGTTCAGGAGGTTGACACAACGGAAGACGAACTTGCGCAGCTCGGGATAGACCATTCGACAGTGGGCGGAACAATCCTCAAAAAGTGGGCTGTGGCCGACAGCATAGCGACAGCCGTCATGAACCACCATCACAAAGCGGAAGATATTTACTCAAAAATAGTTTATTACGCCAATAAAATAGAGCAGAACAGAAAAGACAGGGAGGAGATAATAGGCGAAATTGCGCAGGATTTCAGCAAAAGCTACGCTGATGTGAATAATGCCGTCGCCGAAATCCTGAACACAAAAGCGGATGAAATGAATGCTGATACTCAATAAACAGCTTTTTGACACATTCTTTTCCCAGAGCTCAGGCGAGTTCTTCACCAGACTTTATAATTTTCTCGAATCTGAGGAATCCGGAGCGTTCACCATATGGAAGTGCGAAGGCAACCTCTGCGAGGCTGTTTCCGGAAGGCATTCCCGTTCATCCGCCACATTCGATATTTTTGATCTGGGCTACGAAGGCGGAGCAGTTTCGGAAAACAGCAAAACCGTTGAATTTTTCGATGAAATAATAAATATCGAGTCGTCCTTTTTCCTCGAAAGCAGAGGGAACGTGATGGCCTGCATCACCTTTCACGAAGAGGCCGGAAGCGATGCGCTCACCATGCTTGAGCCTTTTTCCCAGTATCTGGGCAGCAGGCTGGACGAACTCAGAGCCCGTGACGGAAGCCTTAACACCTATGTAAACTATCAGAAGAAAATCGACTTCGTTAAAAAAGGGAGCATGATCTTCAAGGCCATAGAGCTTGAAGAGGTTCTGGCGGTTTCACTCACGTTCTTCATGGAGGTTTTCTCCGCTGAGGCTGCGTGCGCGATTCATAAAGATAATTTCAACGCCATCGGACTGGAGGAAATATCAATCCGGGGGCTTATCAGGATAAACGGCACACCCCTCTATGACTACGTCATGGAAAACCGCCGGACTGAATTCATCGAATACGGCATAGACGCAGGCGAATTCAATGTGAAAAACCTCTTTGTGGTGTTTGAGCCCGCGCAGGATATTGTCATACTGCTGTTCAACATCCAGTTCGACATTGTGCCGGATAAGGAATTCTCGGACATAGTTTCATCAATAGTTTCCATCGCCGTGGAAAACGCCCTGAACCACGAAACCATGACCCGCCTCAAGATGGAGGAGATGGAGATGCGCACCACCGGCGACATACTGAACAAGTTTGTTCAGCGGGATGTGCGCGTTTACGGCGATGTGGATATTCAGGGGATAAGCTACCCCGCCAGAACAGCCGGAGGCGACTTCTTCTACATCAGTGATGTGGACGGGAAAACATTCTTCTGCGTGGCGGATGTCTGCGGCAAGGGTTATTCCGCGGCGGTTTTCACTGTTGTGCTGAGTGTTTATGTTTCTCTCTGCTCCGCCTTTGAGGGGCATGAGAAGGTGCTTGAGAAGCTGGTGGAATCCCTCAACAGGTTTCTCATAGGAAAAAGCTTCGGAGACCGCTTCATCACGGCTTTCTTCGCCTTGTATGATCCCAAACACAGAACACTGGACTACATCTCCTGCGGACATGAACCTGCCGTCCTCTTCGCCGAGGAAAAGCAGGAGCTTTCCTCAGGCTTTCTCCCGCTGGGCATAATCGAGGATGACTACAAACAGATTGCTGTGGAAATCCCCGCAGGAGCGTCGCTTTTCATTTACACTGACGGAGTCATAGAGTACACCCCCCACGAAAGGCTTGTGCCGGAGGTGGAAAAGCTGGTAAAAGATGGTTGCAAAGACATAGTTAATAACCTATATAACGAACTTGTAACGGATAAGGACTCCCAGAAGGACGACTTCACATGCATGTTCGTCCGTTTCAGATAAACCGATGAATAAGGATTTGCTCTTGGAAAAAAAATCGAAAGACATTCAGCAGATGTTCGATGACATAGCCCCGAAATACGACTTTCTCAACCGCGCGCTCAGCTTCCGCACGGATGTCGCGTGGCGCAGAAAGGCGATTAAGCTTATGGATGTTCAGGACGGACAGACCGTGCTTGATCTCGCCTGCGGCACTGCGGACATGATGATAGAACTCACAAAAACAGGCAAAAGCGTAACCCTCATCGGCGGTGATTTCAGCCATAACATGATGAAGATAGGCAAGCAGAAGATGCCCGGAGGCATATTCAGCGTCAGTGATGCACACTGCCTTCCTTTCAAGGATAAATCCTTCGACCGCATAATGATTGCCTTCGGCTTCCGCAACGTGACGGACAAGGCGCAGGGGCTGAGGGAGATGCACCGTGTCCTCAAAGACGGCGGACGGGCGTGCATACTTGAGTTCAGCCAGCCGCAGAACCCGTTTTTCGCATGGGTCTACAGGCTGTATTTCACCAAAATCCTCCCCTTCATAGGCGGCATTATCTCCGGAAACAGAAAGGCATATGAATATCTGCCTGAGTCCGTCTACAAATTTCCGAAGAGAGATGCCTACCGCAGAATGATCCTTGAAGCGGGCTTCAAAGAAGCGGAGTTCAACCCCTTCACATTCGGAATCTGCGACGCCACAATCTGCCGAAAATAAACAGGCGCACGGAATGGAGCGGGATTCTTTCAGGGCTTTTCTCACTCATCTCTCAATGACGGGCAGGCTGGAGACAGCATCCGAACCTGTTTCATGCGATCTTGAAGCGGCGGAAATCGCCAGACGCGCCGTCGGCAGATGCGCCCTTCTGTTTGAAAATCCGTCAGGCTCGGCATTCCCCCTCGTTATGAACGTCTTCTGCTCAAAATCCGCGGTTCTTGAATCGATAGGACTGAAACAGATCACAGGTGCGCCGGACTGTCTCCTTGAGGAAACCCTTCCCGAACAGTTCAGACCGCAGACAGTCGGCAATCCCCGTTTCAGATATAAAGAATTTTCAGACCTCACCTCACTGCCCGCCATACGCACATGGAAAAATGACGGCGGCTTCGCCCTCACCCTCCCCTGCGTTATAACAAAAGGCCGCACGCAGAACTGCGGCATGTACCGTGTTCAGATACTTGACGAAAGGCGCGCTGTCATCCACTGTTACCCCGAAAGCGGAGCTGCGGAGCACCTTAGGCAGGCGGAGGAACGGGGGGAAAAAAGCATTGAAGCGGCGATATGCCTCGGCGCACCGCCGTCAGTAATCCTCGCCTCGGTAATACCCGTTAAAGCGGACGAGTTTGAAATATCAGCCGCGCTCACAGGCAGACCTCTGAAAACGGCGGAGATTAACGGGCTGAGCGTTCCCGCGGATTCGGAGATAGTGCTTCAAGGCAGAATCTCCCTCACGGAGAAGGCTGTGGAAGGCCCTTTCGGGAACTACACCGGCGGATATTCCGTGCCGGAGGCTTTCCCCGTTTTTACCCTCGAAAAGGCATACCATGCGGAAAATGCAATATGCCCGAATACCGCTGCGGGTGCGCCTGTCTCCGAAAACGGTTTTCTTGCGGACGCCGCGTTCAGACTGCTCACAAACTCCATAAAACGCAGTATGCCGGAGCTTGTTTCATTCGCTTTCCCCTCTTTCGGAGTGTTCGGGAGGATGATCTTCATCGCCCTCAAAGAAGGTGCGGACATAAAAAAAACTGCGGACAGCTTTCTCTTCAGCAGATACGCAAACATATGTATCTTCGATGAAAACACGGACACGGAAGATACCGCCGAGTGCCTCCGTCTTTTCGCTGGGAGCAGGCTAATAAGCTGTGAACAAAACAGAATTTTCGACTGTAGACTAAAAGATACACCCTATATTTCAACTGATGAAGCAGTAGTAAATAAAGTTGACGAAAACGCATACGGATTCGGGGAATGGATAAAAAGAAAACCGCTTTAAAATTCATGGAGTTTCTGGACAGCCGCTACGCAGACGCGGAATGCTCCCTCAGGCACGAAAACCCTTTTCAGCTCCTCACCGCCACAATACTCAGCGCTCAGTGCACCGATGCGCGGGTGAATATAGTCACGCAGGAGCTGTTCAGAAAATACCCCACTCCTCAGCACCTTGCTGATGCGGACATGGAGGAGCTGTGCGCGGACATAAAACCCACGGGCTTTTTCCGAAATAAGGCGAAAAGCCTCATAGGGATGGGCAGAAAGCTGGTCAGCGAACACGGCGGCGAAGTGCCCGGAACCATGGAGGAGCTGATCAAAATCCCCGGTGTGGGCAGAAAAACGGCAAACGTCATCCTCGGCAACTGCTTCGGCAGACCTGCCGTGGTTGTGGACACCCATGTGAAGCGCATCGCCTTCCGCCTAGGCCTCACGAAAAACACCGACCCGGAAAAGATAGAGCAGGATCTCATAAAAATCATTCCGCCGGAGCGCAGTGCGGAATGGTCGCATCAGGTGATACTCTTTGGGCGGGACATCTGCACAGCCCGTTCGCCCAAGTGCGGGGAATGCCCCGTGAGCGGAATCTGCCCCGATTATGCTGCAAGGATGAAAAAGCATCTTAAACCTTGAACGCGGGGTTAAGGGAACTATCTTATAGAAAAAGCCTCACGGAGATTTTATTTATGACGCTGAACAGGGGATTTGTGCAGATATACACCGGCAAAGGCAAGGGCAAAACAACCGCCGCACTCGGCTTGGCTCTCAGGGGCGCAGGAGCAGGGCTCAGGGTGTACATCGGCCAGTTTCTGAAAAGCGGGAAATACTCCGAGAACATCTCCGTTCATTCCCTTGAAAAAAACATAGTCATGGAAGCCTACGGCAACGACCGCTTTATCTGCGGAGTTCCCTGCACGGAGGAGATACGCCTAGCCGAAGAAGGGCTTAAAAAAGCGAAGACAGCCCTTCTTTCCGGAGAATACGACATAGTGATTCTGGACGAAATCAATGTAGCTCTTTCCCTCGGTCTGATAAAAGAGGATGAAGTGGCCGAGATGATAAAAATGCGCCCGAAAACCGCCGAGCTTGTCCTCACAGGGAGAAGCGCTCCCGCCTCAATAATGGAGCTGGCTGACCTCATAACCGAAATGAAGGAGATAAAGCATTACTTCTCCTGCGGTGTTGAGGCAAGGGAAGGCATCGAAAAGTAACCCCCGCCTCCGATCTGACAAATCATTAACAAACATTTGTCACCCTTTTCACACACCTAAATATAATAATGATTTATACGGATACTGTTTTTTTCGTGAATCTTTAATTATGCAGGTGTACGGATGCTTCCTCAGCACTGGAACGAATATTTGTCAAAAGTCGAGCACGCATTTCAGCCCATAGCCAACCCCTTCTCCGGAGTTACATTCGCCGTGGAGGCGCTTCTGCGCGGCTGGGAGAAATGCGGATTTGATTCCATAGCGGAATTTTTTGACACGGCCTTCAGGGAAAACCTCCTTTTTCAGGTGGACCTGGAGCTCAGGCGGAAAGCCATGATGAAGTTCCGCACCATAGAGGGCTCCCGTAAGATGAAGCTCTTCTATAACTACGACATCCGCATTGTAAACATGCCCGACTTTGAAAAGGGGCGCACCAAGGCGCTCCTGAACGCAAACGACATTGAGCCTGATGCCTTCTGCTTTGAAATATCCGAACGCCACAAGCACAGTTTCATAAAGAACACCAAAAATATTTTCGAAAACGTTAAGCAGTACGGATGCCGCATAGCCATTGACGATTTCGGCGCGGGCTTCGCCAATTTCGAGCTTTTCTATTATTCCGAGCCGAACTTCCTCAAGATAGACAAATTCCTCATTCAGGGGATAGACGAGGACATCAAGAAAAAGAAATACTGCAGCAACCTTACAAGCCTCGCCCATTTCTTCGGCATAACCATAGTGGCGGAAGGGGTGGAGACCAAGAAGGAGTTCCTCACCTGCAAGGAGCTGGGCTTCGACCTTATTCAGGGCTACTTCATACAGAAACCCTCAACGGACGCCAAAGAGATCATGCCCGTATACAACGCAGTTCAGCAAATAGACCAGACGGACAAACGGGATTTCAGCGAGGACGCCTACCTCATATCAAACGAAATAGTGAAGCTGAGCCCTGTTAACGTGAGCGAACCGGCGGAGCATGTTCTTGAAAACATACGCAACCACATGAACGTGCCCGTGGTTCCCATTGTGGATGATACGGACATGCCGCTGGGGATAATAAGCGAACGCAACCTCAAGGAATATCTTTACCACCCATTCGGAAAGGAGCTTCTGCATAACAAATCCCTCACGGTGAATATACGCAAGTTCATCACCTCCTGCCCGATAGTGGAGATAAACGTACCCATTGAAAAGATCCTTGAGCTCTTCGTGGCGAACAAGGAATCGGACGGGGTGATTATCACCAAAGGGCTGAAATATTTCGGCTTCCTCACCGCCCAGTCTCTACTGAACACCCTGAACGAGAAGAACCTCGCCTTCGCCCGTGATATGAACCCGCTGACCAAGCTTTCAGGCAACAGCCTCATAAACGGATACCTGAACGATGCGTTCAGGGACGAACACAGCCAGTATTTCCTTGTGTATTTCGATTTTGACAACTTCAAGCCGTTCAACGACCGTTTCGGCTTCCGCCAGGGTGACAGAGCCATTGTTCTCTTCTCGGACATCCTGAAGAAAGACTTCAGCGGAAAGAACGAGTTCATAGGCCATGTGGGCGGGGACGACTTCTTCGGCGGCATAAGCTGCAACGGAATGGCCTGCACCCTTGCTGTTGAAAAAATCAAAAAGACAATCAAGAAATTCACCGACTCGGTAATCTCCTTCTACTCCCCCTCGGAAGTTAAGCAGGGCTATTACACAGGCAAGGACAGGCAGGGAAACGACTCAATATTCCCCCTTTTAAGCATAAGCGCGGCAATCATAGAGCTTCCTTCGGGGAGGAGGGAACACACGCCGGACGAAATAGCCAACATTCTGGCCGACCTGAAAAAGAAAGCCAAGGCATCTGAAGAAAAAATCGCCGTGGCCTCAATAAGCGATGCTCTGGCGGAAGCGGCTCATTGACAGAACATACGGCTCCCGTTGCAAAATTGAGCCCTTTTTGGTAACCTGATTAATCCGGAAACACTGCCCGAATCACCAGTTTTCCGCACTTCCCCAATCAGGAGGGCAAAATGGGTTTCAAGAAGCTGTTCATTGACGGCAAATGGACTGACACAGGATCATACCTTGAGGTAAAGAGCCCTTACGATGGCTCCGCGGCCGGTACAGTATGCACCGCAGACAGAGCGCTTACGGAAAAAGCCATTCAGGCCGCTTCCAAAGCGCGCAGGGTCATGGCCTCTCTCACGGCAAAACAGAAAGGGGACATACTGGACAAAACAGGCTCCCTCATCGCAGAATATTCAGAAGACTTCGCAAAAATCATCACCGCGGAAGCGGGCAAAGGCATAGTATTCTCCAGAGGCGAGGCGGGCAGAACCGCCGAAAATTTCAGATTCGCCGCAGACGAGGCCAGACGCCTCGGCGGGGAGCTTATCCCGTATGACGCATCAGCCTCAGGCGCAAACCGCTTCGGCTATTACAAACGCTTCCCCATCGGCGTGGTGGGAGCCATAACCCCTTTCAACTTCCCCTTAAACCTTGTCGCGCACAAAGTCGGCCCCGCGATAGCCGCAGGCTGTCCGATAGTGCTTAAACCTGCCTCGTCAACCCCGCTCACCGCCGTGCGCCTTGTGGAGGTTCTCCTTGAGGCGGGGCTTCCCGAATGCGGAATAAACCTTGTGGTCGGTTCAGGCTCCGTTGTCGGCAACACCATGGTGGAATCGGAGCTCATAAACATGCTCACCTTCACCGGCTCACCCTCTGTGGGGCTCAGCATAAAAGCGAAGGCGGGAATCAAGAAAGTCACCCTTGAGCTGGGCTCAAACTCCGCCGCTGTCATCCATGAGGACGCAGACATCGCATACGCTGTCCCCAAATGCGTTATCGGCGGGTTCGCCAACTCCGGTCAGGTGTGCATAAGCATACAGAGGATATACATCCACGAAAGCAGATATGACGAATTCCGCGATATGTTCGTGAAAAGCGTGCAGGCGAGCGGGTTCGGAGATCCGGCGGATGAGAAGGTGCTGGTCGGCCCCATGATTGAGGAATCAGAAGCGGCCAGAGTCGAAGGCTGGATAAAAGACGCTGCGGTCAAGGGAGCAAAAATACTCACAGGCGGCGGGCGAATAGGCACAATGCTTGAGCCCACCGTGCTTGAAAACGTGGACGAGACAATGACAGTGGTCAGCGAGGAGGCGTTTGCGCCCCTTGTATGCCTCATGAAATACAAAACTCTGGAGGAGGCTGTGGAGCGGGTGAACAACTCCCAGTTCGGCCTGCAGGCGGGCATATTCACCAAGGATATAAAAAACGCCTTCTACGCCATTGAGCATATGGAAGTGGGCGGAGTGATGGTGAACGACATGCCCACTTTCAGAGTGGATCAGATGCCCTACGGCGGCGTGAAGCTCAGCGGAACAGGCAGGGAAGGCCCCAGATTCGCCGTGGAAGAAATGACTGAACTAAAGACCGTGATGTTTAATCTTAATTAAATGCTTATGAAGAAATTACTCATACTCTTCGCCGCATTCCTTGCACTGACGGGAGCGGCGGACGCGAAACTGAAACTTGACGAAACTGTCAAATCGTTCTTCCCCAAGCCCGCCAAGCTCACGGGCGGGGAGGAGCGCTGGCTGGGAACGGGAATCACGGAAGCCAAAACCGCAAACGGCTTTGTCTACTCCACGTCCTACTCCTACTACTCGCCCGATGTTCAGCAGATAATGAACATCAGGCGGAAAAAGACATTCGATGTAAAAGCCTCGATCCATGCCTACAACAACTATGTCACCGCCTTTGACAAATATGAGGAACTGGCGAAGAAAGCCCCCAAGGGCAAGGTGCAGGAGATAGGTTTCGGAGACAAGGGCGTGTTTTACTATGTCCCGAAATCAGCCTACATAAACGATGCGGACTTCACTATCGTATTCCTCAACAAAATCTTCGTTGCGGAGATTCACGCGGATGACGGGTTCGCCCTTATGGATGCGGCGGCAAACATAAACGCAAACATTCAGCGCTTCATCCTCTCCAACATTGAGTTTTTCCTTGTGAGAAACATCAGCCTCTCCGTCACTGCCAAGGGGTTTGAGCGCACCTCGGACATTCTCGGCTTCACAGAGGAGGAGCCAAAGGAAGTCACGGTAACAGGCAGGGTGTTCAGCGAGGATTCCAAACCGCTGGCGAATGCCGAAGTTGCTGTCCTTGAAACAGGAAAATCAGTAAAAACCGCCGCTGACGGCAGCTACAAATACTCCGTCAAAATGGGCGGGAAAAAGAACGTAAACATCGCAAAAAACTTTTACCTCAAAGAGATAAAGCAGGAAAAAGCCGACGCTCCTTCCATTGAGGACGGGGTTTTCTCCGTGAATATATTCAAAAGTGACGGAACTCAGGAAACAGGTTCTGTGTGGAAGCTCGCCTTCTACGGAAACACTGTGCACGGCAAGGCGCTTATGGGTGAAGAGGGCAGACAGCGCCTGTACCCGCTCAAGGGCTCCTTTGAGAAAGGGAAACTCTCCCTCACGCTGGACTGCCGCGCGGGCGGCTCGTCCTTCAAATGCGTGAGGAATTTCGAAGGCACGCTTACGCCTGATGCCGTAAACGGCACATGGACGGGCACGGGCGGCGGCGGAGCGTGGAAGCTGGCCCTTAACTCATACTCCGAAATAACAGACTACATCTACCTCACGGAGGAGAACTCCGAGTTTTCCCGCTTTGTAAAGCAGGGGGGCAAAACCCGCACGGAAAAAGGCGCGCTGACTATTTCCGCCAATGATGAAAAAATCACAGGAATCCACTTCTCCCTCAAAAAGGACAGGCCGGAATTCAACGAAGTATTCATAAAAAGCGCAAAACTTGTGCTGACCCATGTGCCCCAGCAGCAGACAGGCTCAATGCGCCTTTTCAGGTACATAACCGAGACAGAGGACGGCGTGATAGCCCCTGCGGGTGCAACCATGACCTACTCAGGGGACGCGGTGATGCGGATGGAGCCCTACGAGATAGAGGCCGATGTGACGGATTATCTGTTTTCCGGAGCCAGAAGCGGAGTACTCATAGCCCCCGTTCTTCAGGGGAACGCATCCGGAAGCCACACCTTCGCGGGGCATAATGTAAAGCCCGCCGCTTATGCGCCTAAGCTGAAAACCATACGCTATGTTCCATCGGACGAGGCGGATAAAATAGCCCCCGTGACTGTAAAAATCAAAAACCTCAAAGGAAAGGACATGACGGGCGATAAAAACGTCGTGAAAGGGGACGGCGAGCCGGACACGGTTTTCGAGGCGGTGTTCCGTCTGCCCGGCAAAACCATAACCTCCATGGAGATTTACGGCGAGGGCACAGTAACCAGAAAGCGCAATACCGACCCCCTTGACATTTACCCTGTCATAGGATTTATTAAAAACGGCATACCGATGAACGATGCCAGAGGCGGAGTCAAACTTCTTCTGGAAGGTACGTCCGAGAAGTTTGATCTCCACATAGCCCCCATAAAAGAGGTTGACGCGGAGAAGCTGAGATACCGCTTAGTGATAAGCGGCGAAGTCTTTGAAGGCACAGTCGAAAAACAGTAAATACAGGCAAAGAAGATACGGATGAAGGAATTATACGCAAAACTCAGAACGGAACCGTTCATAATAACAGGCCCCTGCGTTATCGAAAGCAGGGAGATGATAATGAAGCTCTGCGAAAAGCTCAAAGAGATAACGGAAAGGCAGGGGTATGTTTTCATATTCAAGGCCTCTTTTGACAAGGCCAACCGAACGTCCATAACCTCTTTCAGAGGCCCCGGACTTGAGGAAGGGCTGGACATCCTCGCCGAGGCGAAGGCACGCTTCAATGTTCCCGTAACCACGGACATACACGAACCCTCACAGGCGGAAGCCGTGGGCAAGGTGGTTGACATAGTGCAGATCCCCGCCTTTCTCTGCCGCCAGACAGACCTGCTGACCGCGGCGGCGAAAACCGGGAAAATAGTGAATATCAAAAAAGCGCAGTTCCTCTCCGGCTATGACATGGAGCATCCGGTGCAGAAGGTTGAGGAATCGGGCAATAATAAAATAATGCTCACCGAAAGGGGGAGCATGTTCGGCTACAACAACCTTGTTGTGGACTACAGAAACCTCATAGATATGAGCACATTCGGCTATCCGGTGATCATGGACGCCACCCACTCTGTGCAGAGACCCGGCGGTCTGGCGGGCAAAAGCGGCGGAGACGGCAGACTGGCGCCCAGCATGGCCTACGCCGCTGCGGCCGTGGGAGTGAAGGGCTTTTTCTTCGAGGTGCATGAAAACCCCGCCGAAGCCAAGTCGGACGGTCCGAACATGATTCCGCTGAACGAATTTGAAAATGTGCTGAAAAAGCTGAAGAGAGTCATGGAAGCGGTTAAAGGATAACAAACCGCACCCGTATGCGAAGCAGTCTTGAACAGACTGCTTCGGCGCACTTTATCTGTCGTAGTAATAAAGCACAGTGCCCACTGTGCCTTCTGTCAGGCTGCTGCCGCACATCCCTTCCGCTGTCCATGCGGAACTGCCCAGAACACCGGCCTTTATTTTCCCTTTGGTTCCGTCCATTGTTTTATCTATCGAAGTATCAAGGCTCACGGCCGCATAGCAGGGGACATCCCTGAGCACTATCACGTTTTTGCCGTCCGCATCCTGAGCGAAATAAGCAAAGCCGAACCCGCCCTTCATAGAGGCAAGAGCCGAATTGCTTTCGTCCGAAAGCATTCCGACCGCTTTAAGCTCGCTGTAAGAGGTGTCCGGATCGTCCTGCGCTGTGCCTTCCGCGCATAATCCCGAAGGGGTTCCGTCAAAGTCGCTGAGGCTGAGAGCAAGCCCCTTTTCATCCACAAGCCCGTCACGGTCGCAGTCTCCGGCGAATCTGCCGAAGCGGTCGTAAAATGTGTACTGTATATTTTCAAGGTTTTTCACATCAACAATGAAGCTCTTGGTCTTCGCCCCCTGAACAAGCTCTCTCCCCTTCACCACCATTCCGAGGATTATTCCGATAATAACCAGAACAACCGCCATCTCCACCAGAGTAAAACCTTTTCTGTTCATAAAAATACCCGCATTTTTTCTTAAACCCATCATATCAGCATTAAAGCGGCTAAACAATAAAATCATCTTTCATCTTTTCCTGTTTGTTTTCCTCACTGTGTTGTTGTATTTTTATTTATGAAATTTTTAGCCGCAGAATTTGAAGGAAACAGAACGGACACAGCAACCCGCGCCGCCCTTTTTGAAAAGCGGAAAGGGCTCTTCACCCTTTCGGGAATGTTCTCCGCTAAGGCGGATGACCTGCTTTCCCTGAAAGGGAGCGAACCGCTGTTCATCTCCTGCGGCTGCCCTGATTTCTCCGCCGAAACAGTGTACACTCCTCCCGCCCTGAAAGGCTCATCCCTCAGGCTTTTTCTTAAATCAAAGGCCATGAAATCCGGCGAAAGAAGCACCGCTGTCTTCGGGAAATGCTCAAACACGGCAGACTCAGGCGAAAAAGCATGTCAGGTATACATAATGCCTGACAGAACATACGAGCAGGAGAGCGGGCTGGACTATGAACAGCGCTCCGCCGCGGATATATTCACCCTCTCCCCAGCAGCCCTCAGCGGAATAAGCGCTGTCCTGTACCCTGACAGAACCGTTGTTCACGCGTATGCGGACGAAAACAAAGCAATAATCACCGCCTCCGCCGGAGAAAACATATTATACGCCAGAACCGCCCCGCGTCAGGACGGAACAGCGCTTGCAGACGAGCTTGACCTTACTCTGGCCTACATCACAAGAAACAGAGGCATCAGCCCCGGGCTTATCCTCCTCTCCGGCCTTTTCGCGACAGACGGACACACGGCGGACGAAGTGCGTGAGGCGCAGCCGGTGCAGGCAATCTGCGCCGCTCCCGACGGACTTCTCGGCGAATGCACGTTTGATGCGTTTCATAAAATAATAATCCCCTTCGGTGCTGTGCTGAACGGGGCAAAGTTTGACTTCACACCCGAAAAATACAGAAAGAAGAAAGCCTTCGCAAAGACAATGCTGGTTCTCAACTCGCTCCTTCTGGTGCTTCTTGTTGCCTTCACCGCGCTGAATCTCCATATGTTCTCATCCTATAAAACAAAAACGGAAAAACTGACAGAAGCCGCATCCGCCCTGCGTGCGGACAGGGAAAAAACAGCGGAGCTTCTCGCCTCCTCCCCCTCTTCCGGATATCTGCTGACCTACCTTGAGCTTCTTGCTGACAGAAACAAAAACCCCATAAGACACTTGCAGGCTGTGGAGCCGCTTATAATGCACATAGGATTTGACAGGGTGATAATCAGCAGGACAGCCCCCGTTGCTGTCGCCGCCTCAAAGGAGTTCGGCACGCTCAATTCCCTCACGGAGTTTGAGGAAGAGATAAAGGCGGAGATAAACCGCCTGCAGTCCATGAAATACAGCGTTAAAGACGAAAGCAGATTCAGCTATGACGACCTCACAGCCCATGTGAAACTCAGCATAACCGCTCAGGGAGCGCCGGAATGAAAATACTCGGCAGTTACAGGCTCTTTCTTCTGCTACTTGCCTCATGCGCCGTCACGGCGGGCATAGGGCTGACCGTGCTGAATCTCAATAAGTCTGCGGACAGGGCTCTGGCGGATATCAGTGCGCGCGCCTCGGTGCTCAGCGCGGAGAAGGCGGGGGCAAAAATTGACGCGCTGCACAAAGCGGCGGAAAATGCGGATATATTCATTTTCTCCGAGAGCGACGCCCGCAGATGGTTTCTGGACGCGCTGGACAGCTTTCTCAAAAAATACGACGCAAAAGTTGTCTCCCCCATGCAGAAGGCAGACAGCTCATTCCGAAGCAGGGTCTCATTCCGCTTCACGCCGAAAACACCGGCCGAACTGGCCATACTGCTGGAATACATGGAAAACTCGACCGCCCCAGTTTTCATAATAGAGAGCACCGCCTTCGTCAGTACAGACAGGGAAAAATACATAAACATCACTGCTGATATAATCCAGCCCTTTTACGGAGAAGGCAAATGAGAGCGGGCATTAAGGAAATCCTGATGATCGTGCTCCCCTTTGTGATAGCCTTCGGCGCCGTGTACGGCGTTTCCCTCGGCGGGGAATACCTGACAATGCCTGCAAAAAAGCGGATAGAGCGTCTGCCCTCTTCCGCAGACAGCGCCCTGACAGCATACAGCGAACAGGCCTTCCGCCTCAGCGGCGCCGTTCTGCCCGCAGGAACAGAACACTTCACACTGCGCCCTCCGGATGACGGCGGGCTGATAGCCCAGTTCGACAACTCAGACATATACGAAAAACTCGCGGCGGCGGAAGCTTCCAGTCCGGAGGAAGCGGCGGCGGTGAGGGAAGAGCCAGAAGGCCCGCCGAAATACAGAATAAGCTCCATCCTCAAAGGGGAAGACAGGACATTCGCCGTAATTAACGGTAAAATATACCACAGGGGAGATAAAATCTCCGGAGATGAACAGATAGCCCGTATTGAAACACGCCGGATTCTTCTTAAAGGCAAATGGGGGGACAGATGGATTGCCGTAAATTTCTGACAGTTTTGTTCACAGCGTTTTTTATCTTCGCCTGCTCCGCCAAAAAGCCGGAGCCGCCTGCGGCGCAGACAGAAGAACCTGCGAAGTCCGAACAGAAGGAAGTTAAGCTTCCCCCTCCGCCGCCCCCTGTTTTCGGAGGAGAGCTGAGAAAGCCCGATCCCCTCGAAGGGCGCCATGTCACTGTCAGCGCAGTTGAAGCGCCTCTCTCCTCAATTCTCTATATGGCGGCGGCGGAATCGGGCATGAACCTTGTGATAAGCCCCGAGATTGACATAAACAGACCTGTAACCCTGAACCTCAACCGCCTTCCAGCAAGGGAAGCCCTGAACATCATCACGGAAACAGCCGGAATATATTTCGAGACTGACGGCAACATACTCCGCATAAGACCGCTGGCGGCAAAAACATACAAGATCCCGTACATTCACACAGTAACCTCCTACTCGTCCAGACTGGGCGGGGATATAATCGGCGGCGCGGCGGAAAGCGCAGGCACAATGGCAGGCTCATACAACCTTGAGTTCACTAACCCCGGCGAAAGGAACGACCTCTTCAGGCAGGTCACCGAAGGGGTGCGGAGCATAATTTTCCCCGGCAGGAACACAGACTCCGGCAGTGAGACCAAAACAGCGGAGTTCTCCGCCTCCGGCGAAGGGTTCAGCCTCAATATGTTCACAGGCATACTCACTGTTCAGGCGGGCAGAGACAAGATTAAACTGATCGACAGATACATGGACTCCGTGCTGAAGGAAACATCCAAACAGGTGCTCATTGAAGCCAAAATGGTGGAGGTAACGCTGAATGATACCAACTCCTACGGCATAAACTGGGACAACTTTTTCTTCAATGACCAGCTCCGCTACAGGCAGAACTTCGCAACCTCCAGTGCGGCGGCGCTTGAGAACATCGGCCTGACCCCTGTCGCCGCAATCTCATACGCCTCAGGCGGAGCAAACGGCCTGCTTAATCTCCTCTCACAGCAGGGCAGGATCGAAACCCTCGGTAACCCGCGCATACGGGTGGTAAACGGCCAGAGCGCGATAATCTCCTCCGGCAGTCTTATCCCCTACTGGGAAAAAAATGTTGAGGACGGAGAGGACCTCCGCCGTGTGGTTAGCTACAACAGGGTGACCATTCTGGACGGAATAATGCTCGGCGTAACCCCCTACATACATGATGACGGAACAATAACCCTGAATATCATCCCCGTCTCCACCATGGCCGAAAAGGACAAGGTGCAGCTCGGCGAGGAGGGGGAGATTGTGGCAAGCTTCCCTGTTCTGAACCTCAAGGAGGCGGGAACCGTGCTCAATGTCCGCAACGGCGAAACGGTTGTTCTGGGGGGAATGATAGATAACTATGAGGAAAACACGGAACAGAAGGTTCCTTTTCTGGGGGATGTGCCCCTTGTGGGCAACCTGTTTAAGTCGGTAAATAAGCGCAAGGTCAAGAAAGAGCTTGTGATCTTCATAAAAACATCGGTGATCAGCATTTGAAAAAACTCATGGCAGTCTCACTCACCGCTTTGTGCGCTGGTTTTCTCGCCGGCAGGCATTTTCCGCCTGAACAGGTTAATACAGAAACGCCCGAACTCAGGCGGACGGCGGAGTTTTCATTCGCGGAATCCGCAGTGAAAGTGAACACAGTGCCTGAGAAAGCGGAAATCCTGCCCGATGATTTATACATAAGGCTGAAAAACGAGGCTGAAAAAACCGCTGAGATAAAAGCCGCCGCTCCCGCTTCAAAGCCTGCCCAGCAGAATGCGCCGGAGCCGCCGTTCATTGAGGACAGCGCGTCAAAGGCTCACAGGGAAGCCTCTTCCGGCATAAAAGCACTTGAATCGGGAAACTGCGCCGGAGCATCCGTTCATCTGGAAAAGGCTTATTCACTGAAGAAAGATAAAAACATCCTCTCCCATTATCTGCTCTCCCTTCTTCTCTGCGGGGAAGCTGAAAATGCGGCGGAAAAAGCGAAGGCGGAAGCACAGTACACAGACAGCGGAGCCTTGGCGGATGTGATTGAAAACGCTGTGAAACGGGGCAGAGCGAAAGAAGCCGCGGCATTCTTCAAATCACTGGGGATAACGGACAGCGGAAAGCTCCTCAACTCCGCAGGGCTGGCGTATGAGGCGGCAGGAGAAAAAGAGCGGGCCGCTGAAATGTATAAAAAAGCCTACCTGCTTTCGCCGGAAAATCCTTTCATATCCTTTTCCCGCGCAAGGGCGGCGGACATGGAGGGGGCTTACGCGGAGGCTGTTATTTTTTATGAAAAAACAGCCGCATCGGCAGTCAGCGCGGAGCTGAAGCACCGCTCCGTTTCACGCAGCGCCGAAATCAGGGAGCATCTGGCGGCGCAGAGCCCTCAAACTCCTTAACATCCTTTATTATATAAGGCTTCTTATCCTGACTCTCAAAATATGTCCGCAGAACCTGCTCCGCTATAAAACCAGAGGAGATAAGCTGTATCCCGCCCAGAGTGAGAACAACTCCGAGAAGAAGCAGGGGTCTTCCCCATATGTCATGACCGAAAAGCTTCAGAAACACCATATACAGATTTATCATCATGCCGAAAAACAGGCCGAAAAAGCCCAGAGTGCCGAAAAGGTGCATGGGGCGCTGAGAATACTTCTTCAGGAAGAGCACAAGCATAAGATCGCTTATAACCTTGGTTGTTCTGGCTATTCCGTATTTGGACTGGCCGTATCTTCTGGGGTGGTGGCGCACATCCATCTCATCTATTCTGGCACCCTGAAGCACGGCGAGAACGGGTATAAACCTGTGCATCTCGCCGTACAGGCCGAGGTTTTTCGCTATGTCCTGCTTAAAGAGCTTCAGTGTACAGCCGTAGTCATGTATGTTTACCCCTGTAAGGCGGGCTATAAGCTTGTTAGCTATCTTGCTGGGAAGCTTGCGGAGGATGAACCCGTCCTGCCTTTTCAGCCTTCTTCCCGCCACAACGTCCAGACCTTCCCTTTCCAGCTTCTCTATCATCGCGGGGATATCATCCGGGTCGTTCTGAAGATCTCCGTCTATGGTGACGATATAATCCCCTTTTGCGTGGTCTATTCCTGCGGCCATGGCGGGTGTCTGCCCGAAATTGCGCTTAAAGCGGATCAGCTTTGTGCGTTCGCCAGCGTGCTGTTCAATCATTTCAACTGTCCGGTCACGGGAACCGTCATCCACAAAAATTATCTCATAGTCTATATCTTTTAGAGCGCTCCTTATTTTTTTAAAAAAAGGCATAATACTTTCTTCTTCGTTATAAAGAGGCACCACAACGGACAGCTTCATTTTTCCTCCGCAACCTGTATCAGACGATAACCGGCCCATTCTTTTATTGTAACATAAGGCCTTTCAATTTTTCCTGTTTTGTCAGTATCAATAAATACAAACCCACCGCCCGGCGGGAGATTCTTGTCAGGGTTCTTTCCGTAATAAACACTGAAGGAAGGCACATTGGACGCCCACACATTAACCTTGATATTCCTTTCCGCCGCGATAAGCGCCGCCTCTTTCACCGGAGCCTGCTTAATGTCCGCCACAAGAGGAAGATACATGGTGTTAAGTGAAATAACAGTAAAAAAAGCCAGCACGGCAACAAATGTTCTGTAGCTGAGAGTTCTCACGAAGCTCATTCCCGCCGCAGCCGCGAACATAACAGCCACAGGCGCAGTGTAGGAGACATCAAGCCTCCGCGCCGCTTCCAGAAGCATCTCCGCCGAAGCGGCACTGCCGAGCTTCGCCGCGGCGGAAGGGATGATGAACGGCAGACAGAGCAGAAGCGTGAAATAGATGAACACAGGCAGGGCAAAAAGCACCTTTTTCCTGTGGTTGTTGAAAACATAGGCGCAGAGAATGAAGAGAGGCGTCATTCCGCTGAGGATGAGATGTGGAAGCTTTGTCCCGCTGAGAGCGAAAAATATAAAAACAAAAAAGAACCAGATCATCATGTATCTGGAGAAGAAATCATTCCACAGAGGGCGGAGCCTTTTCAGCACGCTGAAAATAAGGGAAGAACCGGGAAGAAGACCCGCAAGCAGAAGCGGAATGTAATATGCAAAACCGCCCCCCTGCCCCGCGGCCGCTCCGCTGAACCTGCCCGGATTATTCTCCGCAAGGAATCCGCTGACGAAAGCGTCCCCGTATTCCATATATTCCACAACATACCACGGTAAAGCCACAAGGAGCATAAGCCCTATGCCTGAAGGGGAAAAAACAGCCCTTGCCCATTCTTTCATCTTCCCTGCGGAAAGAAAAAACAGGGCGCTCACCGCGAAAGGCACAAGGGCAGCCACCGGACCTTTGGTAACCGCTCCAAGTCCCGCGGCCGCAAAAGCGAGATACACATATTTTTTCCTGCCGGTTTCAAAGTGCCTGTAAACGGCAAACATTGAACCCGCCAGAAACATGTTCAGAAGCACATCGGCAACGGCAAGCTTGGCGAAAACAGAAACTATCACGGAGGAACAGGCGATAAACGCCGAGTTGAATGCCATCTCCTCGTTTCTCGTGTCCTTGACGAAGAAAAATATGAGCAGAACCCACCCGCAGGCGGCCAGAACGGAGGGAAGGCGGAAAAACAGTTCATCAGCCCCGAAAACGCTCACAAATCCGGCCTGAAGCCAGTAAGCGAGCGGAGGATTGTCGAAATCGGGTCTCCCGTCGTTAAGCGGGGTGAGAATATCTCCGCTTTGCGCCATATGCAGAGAGCCCTGGGCGAAAGTGCCTTCTGCCGAGTCAAAAAGTGGGTTGGAAGCCGCTCCGTAGAAAAAACTGAAAAAAACAAGCAGAGAAAGCAGCAGATACTTTAAAGCGCCCTTCAATCTTCACCACCGTATAATCAATGAACAGCCAGACTAGCACAAGAGAAGCATTATGAAAACATTTCCCTGATATCAGGGGTGCAGACCCTTTATATTCATGCTCTCAAGCTGTTTTTCCACATACTCCATATGCTCAAGCATATATTTGTATGCTTTTTCAGGATCACGGTTTTTTATGGACTCAAAAATTTTTCTGTGGAGCCTGTCAACCTCTTCCGTGCCGCCTGCTGTTCTTATATGACTGCGCACCTCGTAGGTGACTTTCGTTATCCACTCATAAACAGTGTTCATCACATGGATAATGAGAACATTGTGGGAAGCGTATGAAATAAGCGCGTGGAAGCTGGCGTCGCTTTCGTAGTCCTTTTCGGAGCCCTCCATCTCGCCGAGAAATTCCCCGAGCTGTTCTATCTCCTCTTCCGTGGCGCGTTCCGCCGCGGCTCTGGCCGCCCATGTCTCAAGCAGCTTGCGGAGCTCCATAAGGTCCTTCATGGCATCGTCCTTGTTCAGCATCTCGGTAAATGCCTGAGACAAAACAGGTGAAGCGGCGGACTGAACATATGTCCCGTCCCCCTGAATCTGGCGGAGAAAGCCGTGCGCCTCAAGCTTCTGAAGAGCTTCCCTGAGGGTGGGGCGGCTCACGCCCATCTGCACAGCCAGCTCCCTCTCAGAGGGAAGCTTTTCCCCGGGCTTCAGCTCGCCGCCGAGAACCAGTTCCTTGAGCTGTCTGTAAATTTCGTCACTAACTCTTTTCGGTTTAATCTTCTGAAATCTCATTTCACCCGACCCCGCAGCGGAAACAATAATAAAACGGCGATATGACACACAGGAAAAAGAGGAAAAGCAAAAGAACGGATGCGAAAAATTCAGCAGAAGAACACTGCCGGGCTTTCATGAAACATCTATATCAGTCAGGCCTTTTTCCGCAAAGGTCTTACCCTTTTAACATCTTGCCGTTCATTAACATATACTATAAAACAACCCTGTTAGGCAACGGCTGAATACGCTGTTTTGAAAATAACAGCACAGGGTTTCGGAACATGAAAAGAGCCTGAGAACACTGTTTAACACCCGCAGAAAACCGTGCTCTGTTTTATGAACAAATTGGTATGGAATATCTGCGGTTTTGTGTATATAATTATCTGATTATTTATCTGAAGTAATTGCGGCTTACATTATAAATTTTATTAAGAAAGACAGATTTGCTGCAAATTTCCGGAATTCTGATCTATAAAAGGTAACGATGAATTGTTCAGCTAAAACTGCAGCAGGCGTATGTGCGGTACTTCTCATTCTTTATGCGGCAGGCATGTTCTGTGTTCACGGGGTGCTTTTTTCCTACGCCGAAAAAAGGCTCACAGCCGAAGCGGCCGCCTCTGCCGATGCGGCGGCGGACACAATCCTGCGAATGCTGGAGGAGATCCGCTCGGATGCTGTTCTTCTCACTGAAAGCACGGCAGGAAGAAACGGCGGTGCTCCGGTTCTCTCCTCTTTTATGAGCATGAAGCCTGAAATATCCGAGATCATCGCCGTTGATAAAAACGGATATTCATGGTTTACAGCCGGAAGAAAAGCAACACCGCCCATCGGCGCTGACTTCTCCGCCGAGGAATCAATATCGCTGCCCCTTAAAAACGGCAGAATCTACACCGGCAGAATAAAACCCGATGAATCCGCGAATGCGCCCTGCATGGAAATAACCGTACCCTTCCCCTCCCCCGTGAACGGGGAAACCGGCGGCGCTGTAAGATTCAAGGCATCCCTGAGCTCCATGACGGAAGCCGCGGCAAAGGCCGCGCACTCAGAGATAAAAACCGCGGTGCTCATAGGCGGTGCCGAGGAAATGATCGCCGGACGGGACATAAGCCCGTCTGAAAAAACAATGCTCACCGCCTCCGCCCGCTTTGCGGATTCCGAAGGCACAACCGCCTCACAGGAATACATAATATCATTCAGTCAGTTCAGCTTTGAGAACAGCACCCTCACAGCCGCCGCATATCTGCCTAAGTCCGGCATAGGTTCATCAGTCGCACCCTATTTCCGCTACACGGCCGCTGTTTCGGCTTTTCTTTATCTTCTGGCAGTTCCGTTCATCTTTTTTATCATCAGAAAATACAGGACTCCCTATGAAAAGCTCGGCATCAAAATGGAAAAAACCGGACAGCTCTTAGAACCTGCCCACTCTGCGCCCCTCAGAGACAAAAGCGGGGCGGAATACGCCGAATGCTTTCTGGACGCCTGCGAAGCCACAATTAACTCACTGAGACGCACAGCGGAGGAATCAGGCAGGAATGTCGCGGAGGTTGTGGAAAAGCGCACCGAACACCTCAGAAATGAAATCAACGAGCTTCAGCGCAAGCTGAAAGAGGAATATACAAAAAACACCAAGAAAGACCAGATGATGATACGCCAGAGCCGGCTTGCCGCGATGGGCGAGATGATCTCAAACATAGCCCATCAGTGGCGTCAGCCCCTCAACGCTCTTGCGCTGACCATACAGGATATAGAAGACTCATACCGCCATAATGAGATTAATGACGACTACATCAGGGACACAGTGGAAAAATCAATGGAACTTATACTGCATATGTCCGTCACTATTGATGACTTCCGCAATTTCTACAAAACCAACAAGGACATCATGGAGTTCAGCCTGAGGCGCTCCATAGACGAGGCGATGAAAATAATCAGCGCCAGCCTGAAAAACTCCAGCATTGAAACAGTGATAGACTGTGAACAGGATGTCATTGTCAGAGGCTACCCCAATGAGTTTTCACAGGTCATCCTCAACATTCTCAGCAACTCAAAAGACGCTCTCATAGACAACAGGTCTGCGGACAGAATGATCAGAATCAGCATAGAAGCAACGAACCGCGGAGGGCGCATAATCATTGCAGACAACGGCGGCGGAATCCCCGCGAACGTGATTGAAAGCGTTTTCGACCCCTACTTCACCACGAAGGAACAGGGCAGAGGAACGGGCATAGGTCTTTATATGTCCAAAACCATCATCGAAAGCAACATGGGCGGCAAAATCGATATCGCAAATACGGGGGACGGCACACGGGTGACCATAGAGTTGTGATAATCTCCGGACAACATCAATCAGCACGCCGATGTTCCTTTCACGGAGCAATAACAATTGTTCCCCAAAACTTTGCATTGACTATATAACCCCGCTAATCTAAAAATTAAGTATGTCTTATCTTGCATTAGCCAGAAAACTCAGACCCCAGAATTTTGATGAAATAGTGGCACAGGAATTTGTTGTCACAACGCTGAAAAATGCCATAGAGCTGGACAGGCTTGTACATGCCTATCTGTTCACGGGGCCCAGAGGCGTAGGCAAAACCAGCACGGCGAGGATTTTCGCAAAGGCGCTCAACTGCCTTGACCCTCAGGGTGTAAACCCCTGCAACAAATGCGAAAACTGCCGAGAAATAACTGACGGCACATCCATGGACGTCATAGAGATAGACGGCGCCTCCAACAGAGGCATAGACGAAATACGCGACCTGCGGGAAGCCGTGCGCTTTTTCCCTGTCAAATGCAGAAGAAAGGTCTACATCATAGACGAAGTGCACATGCTCACCGAGCAGGCGTTCAACGCCCTGCTCAAAACCCTTGAGGAGCCGCCCTCACATGTGGCGTTCATTCTCGCAACCACGGACTCGCAGAGGATCCCCGCCACAATAATTTCCCGATGCCAGAAGTATGACTTCCGCAAAATACCCTTTGACAAGATGCTCGAATCCCTCACGGAAGTGCTTAACAAAGAGCAGATAGAATACGAAAACGATGCCCTGAGCCTGATCATCCGCAATTCTGACGGCTGCATGCGTGACTCGCTCTCCATGCTTGACCAGATAATAGCCTTCACAGGGGGCAAGGTTGACGAAGCGAACACAGCCTTTCTCCTAGGCTTTTCAGACACCAACCTCATAGAAGACCTGCTCAAAACAATTCTTGAAGAGAACACGGCAGAGATCCCCGCTATAGTTGAAGAGATATGCGCCAAGGGAATAAGCCTTCGTTTCGCCGCCGAATCCCTCATTGAACACACGCGCAACCTTCTTTTTTACATAGCCACAGGCGGCAAAAACACAAGGGAGCTCACCAGCCACGAAGAGGAGCTTTACCGCAGCCTCTCCGCCAAGGTCACCGAACACAGGCTTTTTGCCCTGTTTCAGGTTTTCCAGAAGCTCCTGAACGACCTTAAATTTTTCAGCTTCGAGCAGTATGTGTTTGAGTTTGCCGCATACAAGGCCGCATCCCTCTCATCCATAATCCCGGTTTCGGGAACAGCCGCATCCCAGCCTCAGGCATCAGCCCCGCAGAGGCCGAGAACAGAACAGCCCAAAACACAGACCGCACCGAAAGACCCACTCCTTCCCCCGCAGGAAGAAGCGCCCGCTTCCGGAGACGATCCGTGGAAAAGCATGGTGCGCCACGCCGCCAAGGAAAACGGCAAGGTTGCGGGCTATCTTGAAAATGTTTTTCTCTCCGGCGTTGCTGGGGATGAACTCCGCATAGGTACAACGGAGGAGAAGAAGTTCTACTTCCGGATGCTGAATCAGCCGGAACATCTGAAATATCTGTCCGAGATTGCGGGCAGGTTCTTCCCCGGCGTGACTAAGGTAAAAATGGCTCTGGAAAACGAGCCGAAAAAAAAAACTCTGACTGAGACAAAGAAAGAGGCGGAAACCTACCACGACCGCAAGACAAGAAAGGAAGCGGAAGAAAACGAGCTTGTGAAAAAACTCGAAAAGGAATTTAAGGCTAAAGTCATTGATATCGAAGTGATTAAGTTTGTTCCTGAAGATGAGCCCGAACCGGAAAACGATACCGACTAAATTTTTTTTTAATTTTATTATTCCATTTTGAACCGAAATGAACTAAAACGACAACCTTCTGCATACAGGTGAAATGGATATTTCAAAACTGAGAGCCGGACTCTCTAAATTCAGCCTGAGAAAATACCTTGACGGGCACGAAGATCTCTACATGCTTCTGACCGCCGTGGTTATAGGTCTGCTCGCCGGCGGCGGCAATATCATTTTCCGCCATATGATCAGCTTCTTTCAGGGAATTTTCTATGGAGACACCTCCGAATTCGCCCTTGAAACATTCAGAAACGCGCCCGTCTGGAAAATAATCCTCATACCCGCCGCAGGCGGTCTGATGGTCGGCATAATCTCAATTTCATTCAAATTCGCCAAAGGGCACGGCGTGCCTGATGTTATGCGCGCCATGGCGCTCAACCGCAACATATCTCCCCTTGTGGCGCTGATAAAGACCGTTTCCTCCGCCATTACCCTCGGCTCCGGCGGGTCAGCCGGACGTGAGGGCCCCATTGTGCAGATAGGCGCGGCAATAGGCTCCGGCGTGGGCAAGCTTTTCAATTTCTCATCAAACAGAATGCGCACTGTGGCGGCATGCGGTGCGGCGGGCGGTCTGGCCGCCACGTTCAACGCGCCAATCGGCGGCGCCATGTTCGCGGCGGAAGTGCTCCTAGGCGAGTTCGGGCTCAAAACATTCAGCCCGATCATAATCTCCTCCGTTATAGCAACCGCCATATCAAGGGCTTATCTGGGGCATGAGGTAACCTTTGACGCACCCATATATGAACTTGTGAGCATATTCGAACTGCCTCTTTACGGAATCCTCGGTCTTGTCTGCGCGGTTGTGGGTGTTGTTTTCATACGCTCCTTCTACTTCATAGAGGGCAAGTTCGAAGCCCTTGCCGTTCCCTCATGGAGCAAGCCCGCCATAGGCGGTCTCATGATGGGCTGTGTGGCTCTCGCCTCTCCGGAAGTCATGGGCGTGGGCTATGACACAATCATCAACGTGCTCCACGGAAGCCAGCTCGGAGCGTTTCTCATTGTTATAGTCGCGCTCAAAATAATAGCCACCTCCTTCACCCTCGGCTCCGGCGGAAGCGGCGGTCTGTTTGTCCCCTCACTGTTCATAGGCGCTGTCACAGGCGGGTTCTTCGGCTGGGTAGCGCACATGATTTTCCCCGCAAGCACAGCGGGCAGCGGCGCATACGCCCTTGTGGCGATGAGCGCCATGCTTTCCGCCACCCTGCGCGCACCCATGACCGCCATACTCATAATTTTTGAGATAACCCAGTCATACACGGTAATCCTCCCCCTTATGATGACGGCTATTATAGCCAACCTCGCCGCAGAGAAGCTTGAGAAGGAATCGATCTTCACATGGGTGCTCACCAAGCAGGGAGTGCGCATAAAGAAAGGCGTGGAGGAAAAAATTCTGGAATCGATCCACGTGAGGGACGTTCTCTTCACCGGAGTCACATCATTCAGGGAGAACACCCCTTTCAGGGATATACTCAGCGGAATACAGTCCGCCCCTCATATGCACTTCCCGGTTCTGGACGGCAATAACTGCCTCATCGGCATGATCTCCCTTGTGGATATTAAGGAAGTTCTTTTTGAACAGGGGCTTGAGGATATTGTAGTGGCGGGTGATATATGCACGAGGAAGAACATAATCTACCTTGAGCCGGAAAATACATTGACGGAAGCCATGGAAAAGCTGGGCAAAAAGGATCTGGAAGCGCTCCCCGTTGTGGAGAAAACCGCTGACGGACTAAAATTTACGGGGCTTCTCCGCAGAGGCGATCTCATAATAGCCTACAACAAGCGGGTTGCGGGCATCACTGACTAAAAAAAGGGTGCGCCTTTCTGAGACGCACCCTGCTGAAGTCTATTTTCTCTTGTTTTTCAAATACTTCTTGAGCTGTTTCATTTCGCCTTTGCCGCCGAACATCCGTTTTATCTTCTCCTGCTCGGTCTGGCGGGAGCTCAGCCCGTCATAAGCTGTTTCCCTGAGAAGCTTGAAATATCCTGCGAGGCGGCCTTCACTCAGCCCACCTTCCTCAACAGCCGCCCTGACGGCGCATCCGGGTTCTCTCATGTGGGTGCAGTCGCGGAAACGGCAGTTTGCGGCAAGCCGCTCTATGTCCTCAAAAGCCTTTTCCAGATCCGCGGCGTAAAGGTGCAGTTCCCTCATTCCCGGGGTATCTATCACCGTTCCGCCCTCCGGCAGAAGCATCATCTCCCGGCTGGTTGTGGTATGCCTGCCCTTATCGTCGCCGGAACGGATTTCGTTCACCGCAAGGACATCACGCCCCATAAGCCTGTTGATCAGCGTGGATTTCCCCACGCCGGAGGAGCCGATGAAGGCTACTGTCTCCCCTTCCGCTATATATTTCCTCACTGTCTGCCAGCCGTTCTCCTCAAAGGATGAGCAGATGACAATCTCCGCTCCGCCGCTGACGGATTCCGTTTCCTCCAGCTTTTCAACCAGATCCGCACACAGATCCGCCTTGGTGAGGATTATAACGGGCTTTGCCCTGCTCTCCCATGCGGCGGCGAGATACCGCTCAAGCCTGCGCAGATTGAAATCCGCGTTCAGCGCCATGCAGATGAAGACAGTGTCAATATTGGCGGCGACTACCTGCACGCCTCCGGCGGTTCCGGCCGCCTGCCTCACGAACAGGCTTCTGCGGGGGAGGATGCCGTGTATTGCGGCGTCACCTCTGCTTCCTTCCGTTCTGTCAACCATGACCCAGTCGCCAACAGCGGGAAAATCCGCTCCGGTTTCCGCCTCATGGAGCAGTCTGCCTGTCACTGACGCCTGAATCTCGCCGTTTTCTGTGATTACCTTATATAAATTGTGGTGCTGACCGGAAACTCTGGCGATGAACATTCCTTCATATTCAGCCGCTTCACCTGTCAGTTCTTCATTAAGTCCGTATTTTTTTAAATCTGTTCTGCTCATTTCATCCTCCGAAAATCTGACTTTTCCTCCGGAGGGTGTCAGGAGATATACGTTCTCCGCGCCCTCCTCAGGCGGGCACAATCTCCGTGTATTTACTCTTCATCATAAAAAAGCCTCCTTGTTCGGTATTCCTGTCTGTTTATAGCATATCCGCAAAAAAAGGGTTCTTTTAATCGCCCGTTTTCCCTATAATCAACCCAATTAATTAAAAGGTGTCCGAATATAATGATCAATTACAAAAACGAACTGAACAAGGGCCAGTATGACGCCGTGGTGCGCACTGATGCCCCGCTTCTTGTCCTCGCCGGAGCGGGAACGGGAAAGACAAGGGTTATCACCTACCGCATAGCTTACCTTATAAATGAAACAGGCGTTGAGCCTGAACGCATCCTCGCCGTGACCTTCACCAACAAGGCGGCGGAAGAGATGAAACACCGTCTGCGCGGGCTTGTGGGCACTGCTTCCGCCTCGGTCTGGATGGGCACTTTCCACAGCATATCACTGCGCATTCTCCGCAGGGACGGCTCCGCAGTCGGGCTTAAACCCGGCTTCGGCGTAATAGATCAGGACGACCGCATGGCTCTTTTCCGTGAGGTCATCAAGACACTTAAAATTGACCACAAAAAATACCCGCCCAAACAGTATATGAACAAGATAAGCTGGTTTAAGAACACCCCGCAGTATGTTGAAGGGCAGATTCCCGATGCGGGAGCCTTCCACAGGGTGGACGAGGTTTTCAGGGAATACCAGAAACGCCTTGAGGAACAGTTTCTCATTGACTTCGATGATATGCTCAGCCTCACCATCCGCATGTTTGAGGCTTCCGAAGAGGTAAGGCAGTATTACTCCTCCATGTTTGAGCATATCCTTGTGGACGAGTATCAGGATACCAACGCGATTCAGTTCATGTTCCTGCGCCTTCTTGCCGGAAAAACGGGCAAAATCTGCGTCGTGGGCGATGACGACCAGTCCATATACGGCTGGCGGGGGGCGGACATCCGCAATATCCTCGAATTTGACAAACACTTCTCGGACGTGGAGATAGTGAAGCTTACAGAAAACTACCGCAGTACGGCAGATATTATCGCACGGGCAAACACCCTGATTAAAAACAATGCCATGCGCAGGGGCAAGGAACTCACCGCCCACCTTGAAACAGAAGGGGCTCTTGAGCACCACTCACTCCTGAATGAAACTACCGAAGCCGATTTTGTGACGAAAATGATCGTGAAATACGCCGGAGAAGGGATAAGCTACGGCGATATGGCCGTTCTCTACCGCACCAACGCACAGTCGCGAAACTTCGAGGTAAACCTCAACAAAGCAGGCATACCATACAAAGTGGTGGGCGGCACAGCCTTCTACCAGAGGCGTGAGATCAAGGATCTGCTAAGCTATCTGCGCTTCTTTGACAACAGTTTCGACAGCGTATCCTTCTCTCGAAGCCTCACCACCCCCTCAAGGGGAATAGGCACGACATCCATAGACAAAATAAAGGACTTTGCCTCCAAAAACGCAGTCAGCCTCACCGAGGCGGTGAAGCAGATGTTTTCCTCGTTCGGCAGGAGCCAGCAGGAGGCCTTCCGCCAGTATATAGGCATACTTGACCACCTCGCCTCCCTCACTAAGGTCAGCGAAATGGTTAACGCAGTCATAGAACGCACAGGCTACAAGGACTATGTTCTCGCCAACGAGAGCGAAGAGGAAGCGAAAAAGCGCATTGAAAACATATTCGAGCTTTACAACGCCGCGGTGGCCTTTGAGGAAACATCACCCGAAGGCACACTGACCGACTTTCTCGCCAGCACATCCCTCAGCACCTCCACGGACGAAGCCGCCGGAGACAGGGTAAGCCTCATGACAATCCACTCCGCCAAGGGGCTTGAGTTTGACACTGTTTTTCTCACAGGACTTGAGAACGGCCTCTTCCCCCTTTACGGCAGCATTGATGAGCCGGAACAGCTTGAGGAGGAACGCAGGCTCTGCTATGTGGGCATAACAAGGGCAAAGCGCAACCTCTATGTCACCTGCGCGGAATCACGCATTATATACGGAAACAGAACCGTGAGCGCCCGCTCATACTTTCTGGAGGAGATGGGGTTCGCCAAGGCGAAAGCGGCCTTTGCGCCCTCAAGCCGTCAGTTCGACCGCTTCCAGCCTCAGGTGAGAAAACCGGCGCAGACAGCAGGCAGCAGCGCCTCAAGCCAGACAAAGGCAGGGAAAAAGGTGCGACATGAAAAATTCGGCGAAGGGATAGTTATAAGCACCAGCGGGGAAGGAGCGGCGGAAAAGGCCGAGGTGTTTTTCAAAAACGCCGGAGGGCTGAAAAAAATAGTCACTGCCTTCCTCACCTTCATTGATGAATGAAAAACTTGAAAATACCGTGCATGTAAGGATATAATGTTATTTTTGCCCCGCATGAAACTTCGGTTTCAGGGGGTTCGGGGGATTTTTTACATAAGGAGTTCCCCTGAAAACATGGCAGAAACAGGAAATTAAATATTACAAGGGGTTATACAGATGTCCATAACCGATAAAGACGTAAGGCACATAGCCAAGCTTGCCCGTCTGAAAGTTGATGACGCGGAAGTTGAGAAGCTCGCAGGTGAACTGGGTTCCATTCTCGGCTACATAAAGAAGCTTGAGGAGCTTGACGTGGCGGGTGTTGAACCCACATCCCACGTTCTTGACCTTTACAGCGTAACAAGGGCGGACGAGGCGAAACCTTCCCTCGGCACGGAAAGAGCCCTCGCAAACGCTCCCGAAGCCGAACACGGCCATTTTAAAGTTCCGAGAGTGATAGAATGATCAGGGCTGCATGGATGCAGACCCGCCGTGCGAAGCGAAGCCGTGTTCACCACGGCGCGAGCGTGTGCGGAAATACCGCAGGATGCAGGGATTTCCGCGGCAGTAAAGACACCAGGGTGATAGAATGAACATTTTAAACATGACTCTCAAAGAAATGAGCGCGGCTCTGAAAGATAAAAAACTTTCCTCAAAAGAGCTGGTTTCATTTTATTCAGACAGGATACAGAAATATGACGGAGATCTTCAGGCGTTTCTCCATGTTAATGAAAACGCCCTGAAACAGGCGGAAGAGGTTGACGCGAGAAGAGCTAAGGGAGAAAATCTTCCGGCTCTGGCGGGTATTCCCATCGCTCTTAAAGATCTCATAGTGACTGATGACATGCCCACCACCTGCTCATCCCGCATACTGAAAGACTTCCGTGCGCCTTATAACGCCACTGTGACGGAACTGCTCAGAAAAGAGGGGATGGTGGTCCTCGGCAAGCTCAGCATGGACGAGTTTGCCATGGGTTCCTCCAACGAAACCTCTTACTATAAACAGACACGCAACCCGTGGGATCTCTCCCGTGTTCCCGGCGGTTCCAGCGGCGGTTCTGCGGCTTCTGTTGCGGCGGGGCTCACCCCTGTTTCCCTCGGAAGCGACACGGGCGGCTCCATACGCCAGCCCGCCTCACTCTGCGGAATAGTCGGCCTCAAACCCACATACGGCACAGTTTCCCGTTTCGGACTCATCGCCTTCGCCTCCAGCCTTGACCAGATAGGCACATTCTCCCGCACGGCGGAAGACGGCGCAATGGTGCTTTCCGCAATCGCAGGGCATGACCCCAAGGACTCCACATCCGCATCCGTGGCGAAGAAAGACTACACCCTTGAGCTCACAGGCGATGTGAAAGGGCTCAAGATAGGCATACCCACGGAGTTTTTCGCCGAAGGGCTCGACCCTGTGGTGAAAGAGCGTGTGGAAGCGGGAATAGCAAAGCTCAGGGAACTGGGCTGCGAACCTGTGGAAATAAGCATGCCCCACACTGACTACGCCGTATCTGTTTACTACATAATCGCCACTGCGGAGGCCTCAAGCAACCTTGCCCGTTTTGACGGCGTGAAATACGGCTACAGGGCAGAGAGCGAAAACCTGTACGACATGTACACCGCTACCCGCTCTGCGGGGTTCGGCGCAGAGGTCAAGCGCAGGATAATGCTCGGAACATACGTGCTCAGCGCTGGCTATTATGACGCTTACTACATAAAAGCGCAGAAGGTGCGTACGCTTATCAAGCAGGACTTTGAAAAAGCATTTGAGAAAGTGGACGCTATCATCTGCCCCACATCCCCCTCGACCGCTTTTAAATTCGGCGAGAAGTCATCCAACCCCCTTGAGATGTACCTGAGCGATATATACACCATCTCCCTGAACCTCTACGGCGGATGCGGACTCTCTGTCCCCTGCGGTTTCGATAACAAAGGGCTCCCCGTGGGGATGCAGATCCTCGGCAAATATTTCGAGGAAGGAAAAATAATGAACATAGCCCACGCCTTTCAGCAGGCTTCCGGCGTATCAACTGACGTACCCGAAGGATTTAAGGAATAGATCATGAAATATGAAGCTGTCATAGGGCTTGAGGTACACGCTCAGCTCTCAACAAAATCAAAGATATTCTGCTCCTGCTCCACCGCCTTCGGAGCGGAAGCAAACTCACAGGTATGCCCCATATGCCTCGGTATGCCCGGCACGCTCCCCGTGCTGAACGAAAAGGTTGTGGAATATACTGTCAAGGCGGGGCTCGCCGTGGGATGCCGCATTGCGGAGAAAAGCATATTCGCCCGCAAGAACTACTTCTACCCCGACCTGCCGAAAAACTATCAGATCTCCCAGTATGAGCTGCCCACATGCATCGGCGGCGAAGTGCACATAGAGCTTGAGGACGGAAGCAAAAAGGTAATCGGCCTCACCCGAATCCACATAGAAGAGGATGCGGGCAAATCCATCCACGGTGAAAACCTCGGTTCCGCAGGGAACAGCTTCATCGACCTCAACCGCACGGGAACTCCCCTTATGGAGATAGTTTCCGAGCCGGACATGAGAACAGGAGAAGAGGCGAGAGCATACCTCACCAAGCTGAAATCCATACTGAAATATCTCGATATCGCAGACTGCAACATGGAGGAGGGCTCACTCCGCTGTGACGCAAACGTCTCCATACGTCCTGTCGGTCAGGAAGAGTTGGGCACAAAGGCGGAGATCAAGAACATGAACTCCTTCCGCAATGTGCAGAAGGCCATAGAATACGAAATACGCCGTCAGGAAAAGGTTCTGAACGAGGGCGGACGCATTGTGCAGGAAACAAGGCTATGGGACGCGGCAAAAGGGATCACCGTCTCCATGCGCAGCAAAGAGGAGGCTAACGACTACCGCTACTTCCCCGACCCTGACCTTGTGCCCATCGTCCTCAAGGCGGACTATGTGGAAGCCGTGCGCGCCACGCTCCCCGAACTGCCCGATGCGAAGATGGCACGCTTCATGAGCGAATACGCACTGCCTGAGCACGATGCCATAGCCCTCACAGCGGAAAAGGCATACGCAGACTACTTTGAGGAAGCGCTCAAAGGCTTCAGCAACCCGAAAATGATCGCAAACTGGATCCTCTCAGAAGTGCTCAGCACACTGAACGAAAAACAATGCGGCATATCTGATGCGGGCATATCCCCCGCCCAGCTTGCTGAACTGGTAAGCATGATAGACAGCGGCAAAATCAGCGGCAAAATAGCCAAAGACGTTTACAAAGCCGTGATCGACTCAGGGAAAAATCCCGCCAAGATAGTCGAGGAGCAGGGGCTTGTTCAGAACTCCGACTCAGGCGAGCTTGAGGCGATCGTGAAACAGGTCATAGATGCGAGCCCCGCAGAAGCCGAGCGGTATAAAAACGGCGAAAAACGCCTTCAGGGCTTCTTCGTCGGACAGGTTATGAAACTCTCCAAAGGAAAGGCAAACCCGCAGATGGTAAACGATATTATCGCAAAGCTTCTGGGATAAGCCAGTTATTCCCTAAACTGAAAGCACCCTTTCTTTAAAAAAAAAGAAAGGGTACTCTCAGACTCTCTCCCCAAGAAACTTGTTCCTGCGTAAGCAGTTCCGTTTTTTGGGAAGAGTTTGAGAAACACTTTTTCCCGTAAAAAAGGGTTTCTCATGATAAAAACCTTACAAGAACTCTCTATAAATTAAACCACACAGGTGATTTTATGCTGGAAAAGATTGATCACATCGGAATAGCGGTCAGGAATCTGGACGAGGCGCTGAAATTTTACGGTGTCATGGGTGCGGGTGCTGATCATTTTGAGGAAGTCCCCACTCAGAAGGTGCGTGTGGCGTTCATCAATGTCGGCGGAGTGAACATTGAGCTTCTGGAGCCCACGAGTGAGGAGAGCCCAATCGCCAAGTATCTTGAAAAGAAGGGCGAGGGCATCCACCACATAGCCTACAGGGTTCCCTGTGTAAAAACCGCTCTGGACAAGCTCAAATCCGAGGGGATAAAGCTCATTGACGAGGAGCCGAAGCCCGGCGCTCACGGAATGCAGATCGCCTTTGTTCACCCGAAAAGCGTGAACGGTGTCCTGACGGAGCTTTCGCAGGAAGGTGCTCATTAAGCTATGCTGTACTACATTCTGGCGGTCATAGCCGGGCTGATTCCGTCTCTTTTCCTGCCTGAGGGTTATCACGGGCGTGTGCGGAGACATCTTTTCACATTCAGCCTTGTGGGATTACTGTTTTTTATGGGCGTGAACCTTGGTAAAGACCCGCATATACTTGAAAAATTAGCTGATTTCGGACTTACGTCCTTTATCATATCCGTATTTGTAATAGTTTTCAGCGTGGCGTTTGTCCTGCTGTTTGTTCGTTTATTCGGTAAAAAAGAATGCTGATTGTGCTTGTCGCTTCTGTTTTTGCAGGGGCTTTTCTTTCTTTCAACGGTCTTCTCCCTGATGTGCTTGTGAATAACAACGGCATACTGGTGGAGGCGATGCTTTATCTCATGCTGTTTCTCATAGGCTTTGATCTGGGCACTTCCAGAGCGGGGCTCAAGGCCACTCTCAAGCCGGACAGATACCTTATCATTGTCCCTGCGGGAACAATCGCCGGAACCATATTCGGCGGTTTCCTCTGCTCGTTCGTGATTAAGCTTTCCGCTATGGACGCTATGGCGGTGGCTTCGGGCTTCGGGTGGTATTCGTTTTCGGCGGTTATACTGGCCAAGGTGAAAAGCGCGGAACTCGGCGCTATCGCCTTCCTTTCAAATGTGATCCGCGAGAGCCTGACCCTCGTATGCGTGCCTTTCATAGCGAAATACTTCGGCCAGTACGCGGCTATTGCTCCGGGCGGGGCGACAACCATGGATGTTACTCTGCCGGTGATAGAAAAGTTCGCGGGAAGACGAGCGGCGCTAATAGGCTTTGTGCAGGGGGTTGTGCTGACCACGCTGACACCATTTATCATCCAGCTTTTTATCTGACAGGTGTCTTTTAAGCGTAAATGTAATTATTCACATACGTTCTACCAACATCTCTGTTAGAATTATTTATATATTTAATAGAGGTGTGTGATGCGGTATTTCAGAATTTTATTTCTTTCTCTTCTTGCGGCGGCGGTTTTCGGCTGCGGCGGAAGCAGCTCTTCGGAAAACGGCGGGGATGAAAACAGTGTGGGCTTCACTACTGCCGATCTGACAGGCGTGTGGAATGTGAGCGGTTTCGGAAACGATCCGGACATATTTATCGACAGAGGAGAAACGGTTTACAGCGCAAACGGTGATGTCAGCACTACTCTCAGCACAAGACAGGCGGGCGCAAACTACACCGCGGAAGTGATCAATGACGGCTCCAGAGTCGATATGATTATTTCACCCGAAATGACAATCCCGGGAATCGGCGGCGCATCGGATGACAATCAGTATTTCGGTTTCCTTGACTACGGCAAAACCATAATCCCCTACCAGAACGAATACGAATACGGCAAATATTTTCTTGGGCTCGAACTGAAAAGAGCTTCATCTTACTCTACGGCTGATCTTGAGGGCGAGTGGGAGTTTGTGGCTATTTCCTATTCCGGCGCTCAGTGGTTTGCAACAGGCGCAATCACAACTGCCGCTGACGGGACATTCACAGGTTCCTTAACAGACAACGCTGAACTGCTGTCCTCTTTTAACGGAACTTTCACCATCGACAACACAGGGCTTGTCTCGCTTACGCAGACTTTCGGCACGATAGGCTGGATGGATTCGGGCAAAACCGTATTCACACTCAGCTATTCTGACGCTGGCAATCCTCAGCTTCAGAGATACTATGTTTTCGCAAAGAAACCGTCGTCTGTTTCCCCTGCGGATTTCCAGACTTCATGGTCTGCCGTCTCAATGAATTTCATAACGAAGTACAGAGGCTGGTCATGGGTTTCCTACGGGATAGAACCTGATGAAGACTGTATTGTGGATGCGGGTAAAACTTTTCAGGCCTGTGTGAGTGACAACGGCGGGCAGATTCTTGAATTCAGGGTCAGAAACGTAGTGAACAGGAACATGATCCAATAAGACGAATATGATTGAGATTCTTCACTGCGTTCAGAATGACGCTGAGAGCGCGCCGTGCGCAGCGAAGCCGCATTCATTGCGGCGCGAGCGTGTATGTCAAATTTCCATGGATGGAAAATTTGACATTATAAAATAAAAAAGGCGGCACATATCAAATGCGCCGCCTTAAGTATAAAGACCGTTATACAACGGAAACTTTAATAGTACTTGTACTTTTCTTGAAGCTTTCTCTGAAGCTTCTGCTGCTTCCTTCTGGCTTTGAGAAGTTTCTTCCTGCGGACTTCCGTAGGTTTCTCATAGTAAGTGTGTTTTTTGATCTCTCTGATAAGACCTTCACGCTCTACTTTCTTCTTCAGAAGTTTGAGTGCGTAATCAACGTTATCGCCCTCAACCCTAACTGCTGCGTTAGTAGCCAAAGTAATCACATCCTTTTTATTTGATAATTACGGTTTCAAGCACCTGATCAATA
>JBFWJG010000023.1:0-34930 GCA_050253335.1 Deferribacterales bacterium
GTCGAAATAGCTGACGGCGTTAAAGTCAAATCCGCTAACAGCGGTGTAGCAAGTGTTGCCTCCGCTGCCGCCGGGGAGAAATAAACCTACTGAAACTAAAGACCAGATGGATCATCATTTTGATTGTAGCGGTCTGGGCTGTTATTTCCGTTCTGCCGTATGGCAAGAATATGAAACTCGGACTGGACCTTCAGGGCGGTATGCATGTCGTTCTCGGCGTGGATACCGAAAAGGCGGTTGAGGGAAGGCTTGAGGGCTTTACCGTAAAAATAAGAAAAGAACTCGCCGCGGAATCGGTCAACTTCGGCTATGTACAGATGGATGACAAAGGCAGAATCAACATCGCCCTCAACAACACGGACGATGCTGACAAGGTCAAAAAAATCATCTCTGACAGATACGATACACTCGAAGAAGTCGCCTCTTCAGGCACTAACATTCTCAGCTACCGCTTCAACAGCGCCGCTGTCAGACAGATTAAGGAATACGCTGTTGAGCAGTCGCTTGAAGTTGTCAGAAACAGGATCGACCAGTTCGGCGTTACCGAACCTGTCATCCAGCGTCAGGGGCAGAATCAGGTTGTGGTTCAGCTTCCCGGGGTAACGGAGCCTGAAAGAGCAATCAGCCTCATCGGCAGAACAGCTCAGCTCAAGTTTCATATAGTTAATGAAACAGTGAACCCTGAGGATGCGGTGAACGGCAATGTTCCCTTTGACTCAATCCTGCTTTATCAGAAAGTTACAGATAAAAACACAGGCAAGGTACTGAGCAGCGTGCCCTTTGTTCTCAAAAGAGAGGCTGTTCTCACCGGAGACTACCTTGTGGACGCTTCCGTTTCCTTCACGCAGAATAACCTTCCCGCTGTCCAGTTCACTCTGGATTCCGCAGGGAGCAAACTGTTTGAAGAGGTTACAGGCCAGAACGTAAACAGAAGGATGGCAATTGTCCTGGACGACAATGTTTACTCCGCACCTGTGATCAAATCAAAAATAGCGGGCGGCAGCGCCATAATCGACGGCATAGGCACCCTTGAGGAAGCCAAAGAGATAGCTATAGTTCTGAGAGCGGGCAGCCTTCCTGCGCCTGTCACCATTGAAGAGAACAGAACTGTCGGCCCCTCACTCGGTCAGGACTCCATCAACTCCGGCCTTAAAGCCGCAATCGCAGGCATAGCCGCGGTTGTAATATTCATGGGGATTTACTACCGAATCGCGGGACTCATAGCAAACGTTGCTGTTCTTTTCAACTTCCTGCTTATCTTCGCCGTAATGAGCCAGTTTCAGGCAACGCTCACCCTTCCGGGCATAGCGGGCATGATACTTACCCTTGCCATGTCGGTTGATGCAAACGTTCTTATATACGAGCGAATCAGGGAAGAGATACGCATAGGCAGAACATCGCTTAATGCTGTGGAATACGGCTATGAGAAAGCCCTTTCCACAATCCTTGACTCAAACATAACAACAATCATCGCGGCTATCGTTCTCTTCCAGTTCGGAACAGGACCCATCAAAGGCTTCGCGGTAACGCTCTCCATCGGTATTCTTGCGTCTCTCTTCACGGCGCTGTTCTTCACAAGAACCGTTTTCGCCACCATTCTCGGCGGAAGCGAAACAAAATCCGTGAGCATATAGGGGGAGGCTGAAATGTTTGAGATAATTAAATCAGGAACGAAAATAGACTTTCTCTCCTACACAAAATACTACTTCACGGCGAGCATCATACTCACCGTAATCTGCCTTGGAATCCTGTTTTCAAAAGGCTTTAACTACGGAATCGATTTCGCGGGCGGAACTGTAATTCAGGCGCACTTCGAGAAAGATCCCAACCTTGATGAAATCAGAAATGCCATGAACAGTGCCGGAATCGGCGATGCCGTGATCCAGAACTTCGGCGAAGAGAATGAAGTTCTGATACGCCTTGAGAAGCTGGATAAAGAGCTTGATGTGATTTCCAATAATGTCCAGAACGCACTTGTTCAGACATTCGGCAATGAAAAAGTTGAGATAGTCCGCATTGAGCAGGTCGGCCCGCAGGTCGGCGAACAGCTTAAATCAAAAGCCTTTTACGCCGTTATCTACGCTCTCATAGGTATGCTTATCTATATTGCAGTGCGTTTCAGGCCTATTTACGCGGTAGGCGCTGTGGCTGCTCTCGCCCATGACGTTATCATTACGCTGGGCGTGCTGAGCGTCACAGGCAGAGAGATCGACCTCACGATTGTTGCGGCTATCCTCACTATCGTGGGTTACTCCATCAACGACACGGTTATAGTTTTTGACAGGGTGCGTGAAAATCTTAAAGCCGAAGGCGGTTCATCCCTTTCAGTTAAAGATATTCTTAACAGAAGCCTTAACGAAACACTGACCAGAACCGTTATCACCTCCGGCACAACACTGTTTGCCGTAATCGCCCTTTACTTCCTCGGCGGTGAGGTCATTAACGGATTTGCCTTTACCCTCCTCATAGGTATCGGCTTCGGAACCTACTCATCAGTATGCGTGGCAGCAGCCATCGTCTATATACTCATGACAAGGAAAGCCACAGGCGCAGTTGCCTGAGCTCATGTAAAAAATTAAGACGTCAGGGCCGTCTCCTTCAGGGGGCGGCCTTTTTTTGTGCCTTATAGAGTTGAAACAGGGATTTCTGAAGAGTAATATAGATATACCGGAGGCATACAATGTCATATGATACCAAATACTGCACTGAGTGCGGAGAAGTGATCAGACGCAGTGCTGAAATATGCCCTAAATGCGGAGTGAGGCAGTATCCGGTCAGAGGGCGGAACAGGCTGGCCGCGGCACTTCTGGCCTTTTTCCTCGGCGGCTTCGGCATACATAAGTTTTATCTGGGTAAAACAGGCTGGGGAATCGTTTATCTGCTTCTCTGCTGGACATTCATACCCGGGCTGATCGCAATCGCAGAATCTGTGTTTCTCTTAATTATGAGTGATCAGGAATTTGACGCGAAATACAACAGTTGAAATCAAAAAGCCCCGCCGAAGCGGGGCCTTAATATTTTTTATTCGTGGTAGCCTAAGCGTTTGCTTATCTCTCGGGCGTATTTTCTCGCCACGGGGAGAATCTGGTTCATGATCCTCTCATCCGTCATGCGGCAGGCGGGGCCTGTAACGCTGAGCGCGGCGACGGGGATTCCCAGATAATCCTTAACGGGAACAGCAACGCAGCGCACCCTTTCCTCAAACTCCTGATTGTCCAGAGCGTAATCGTCCTCGGCAACCCCTTTCAGTTCCTTCTTCAGAACAGGGAGAGAGGTGATTGTGCTGTCTGTATATCTCTTGAGCCTTGCGCCCATGTATATTTTGTTTATTTCTTCCTCGGAGGAATAAGCAAGCTGAACCTTGCCTATTGCCGTGCAGTATGCGGGAACATCCTTGCCGACGCGGGAAACAACCCGCACGGGGAGATTGGTCTCAACTATATCGAGGTAGATAACGTTGCCTTCACGGAGTATCCCTATATAAACAGACTCGTTCACCTCTGTGACTATCTTCTCCATGAAGGGTCTGGACAGTTTGAGTATGCCGAGCTTGCTGACAAACTTCTGTCCGAGATTGAAGATGCCTATTCCCAGACGGTAGTTCTCTGTGTTGTAGTTCTGCTCTATGTAGCCTCTGGAAGCGAGGGTAGCAAGCAGCCTGAACACATTGTTTTTGTGCAGTCCCAGAGACTTACTGAGTTCGGTAACGCCGAACTCGTCTTTATTTTCCGCAGTCCTGAACACCTCAAAAAGCTGAAGGGCGTGATATACGGACTGAACAGGTTTTACATCCGGCTTATAAACCATAAAATACTCCTTAAAAATACCCACTGAGGGCTAATGAAACATATATTGTGCTCAATCGCACAGGTATAACGTTTATCTTATAATAACAGGCTAACGTTTGAAAGAATATAAAATATCGTTATAAACAAAACAAGTTTTTTCTTTATTATAAGAAAAAATTATTGCTGTTTACATAAATCAGTCATTAACCAGCTTAATACTGAGCTTATCCGCCAGATCCGAAATGTCGTAACCGCCGGGATTCTGGAATACTCTTAAATCGAATTCCTTAACAGCGGCAAGCAGATGATCGAAAATATCCGACTGAATGCCTTCGTAGTTCACCCAGTTTATATCGTTCGAAAAAACATAAACCTCAAGGGGGAGACCTTCAGCAGTCGGAGCCAACTGTCTTACCAGAAAGGTCATGCTCTTGTCTATCTCTTTTTTCTGTCTCAGATATTCAAGGATGTAAGCCCTGAATGTGCCTATGTTCGTGAGCTGGCGTCCGTTTATCCCGCATCCGCCCGAAACGCATTTGTTGGCCTCTGCCAGTTCATCCTGCTTGCGTTTCAGATAGTCCCTCAGGATATCTATTTTTTCGAAATTTTTAATATCCTGTTCCGTTAAAAAACGGATGCTCTTTTGATCTATCAGGATAGAACGCCTTATCCTTCTTCCGCCGGATTCGCGCATTCCTCTCCAGTTTTTGAAAGAGCCGTCAATCAGCTTGTGAGTCGGGATCGAGACTATGGTGTTGTCAAAGTTCTGCACCTTAACAGTGTGCAGAGCCATTTCAGTCACGGTTCCGTCAGCACCGGTTCCCGGAACCTCTATCCAGTCGCCGACATGGATAAGGTCATTAAAAATAATAAGTATGCTGGCCACGAAATTCATGATGGTGTCTTTGAACACCAGCATGAGTATAGCCGTCATTGCCCCTATTCCGCTGAGAATAGCCCACGGGGATTTGCCGAGGAAGAAGCAGATAACCAGAATCGCGCCCATGGTAAAAAGGAATATCTCAACGAGCTGAACATATCCCTTTATGGGTCTGGTCACCGCCACAGGGAATTGCTCATAAACCTCAACGGCGGAACGCAGGAGCCTTCTCACAAAAACCACAACCATCAGCGTTATATAGACATTAAGAAGCCTGACAAGAGGAGTCTCAAGCACAGGAAAAAACTGCATCCCGTAATGGATTACAAACACGGGGGGCAGTGTGAAAACTATATTAAATACCTTGTGTTTAAGGAAAACATCATCCCAACCCGCAGAACTCCGCTTCACGGCGGCATGTATAAGCCTCAGTATGAAAAATCTCGGTACAGCGTAAGCCAGAAAAACAAAGAAGAGAATCACACATGCCTTAATCAGGCCTTCCAGCGGGATGTTCATGTAGGAAAGTATTTCAATCATTTTTTCTTTCATGCCGTGGCGTCAAAACCTCCCAAATGCATTGCGGTATCCTTTTTTACCTCGAAAACAGATTCATCCTTTGGTTCATATTTTTTCCAGCGGACGAGTGCGTTCTCAACCTCGATATCTTTCAGCATTTCCGATATATCGGCTTCGCTTTTCACCAGTATATCAAAAACATCCTTAATCTGCCTTACGGTTATGAATGTTTTCCCTATTCTGCTGAATTCAAGGGAGATATACATCACTCCGCCGCCTTTGTCATCTTTTTTATATCTGACAAGGGCATCGCTGACATCCTCATCCTTTGTTTTAAGATAGCTCACAAGTCCGTCCGCCATGAGGACGTTGACAAGCTGGAGCCTTGTTATGGCTTCTCTGGCGGGCACATCCCTTTCCGTATATGCGCGGAACTTTTCATCACCTGTGACCTGTTCATTATTAGCCAGCTTATTCTCAAAGAAGATGCCGCTTTCCTTTATGGCCGCTTTTATATCATCCGCACTGAGGTCAAGGAGGCTGAGACTCGAAAATTTTCCGGTGCTTTTCAGGAGCGCCGCGAAATCGAACTTGCCTACCTCTGTTTTTACACTCAGCGGATCCAGATTTTCTATCGGGGTTTTCATCACCATGAGTTCAAGGAAAGGGTCTGTCTTAATAATCTGCGCTTTCAGCGTGTTGAGAACTGTCTGGCCGATATCCGCCTTGAACAGATAGCCGTCCGCATCAAGAAGCTTCAGCCCGTCCGCCATTGTCCGGACTATGCTGAGATTCAGCGTACCCCCTTCCTTAGCCCCGGGGATTGTGCCTTTCAGCAGACGGAATATAACAGCGTCCGCTCCGTTCTCCGTCTCCGCACCGGTTCCGGGTGCAGGCTTCACAACAGCAGAGTTAAAACTGTCTTCAAAATTTCTGATTATTTTAAGTTCGACCTGAGAACCGCTCCGAACCACCTGAGCCCGGAAACGGGCGCTTTCGCCAAGCTCAGTATCCAGAGTCGCGGTGACCTGACGGCCTTTGAGATTTATAAGATACATCCCGTTGTTCATTCTGCGGACAACGGAACCGCCGAGTTTTTCCCCTTCCATCAGTTCGAGGAGCTTCCCGCTTTGGTCTGTGAAACCCGGCTGCCCGCCGGAACCAACTTTCATGCGCCCATGCTGCGCACTATCTTGACCTCTGTGGTGGAGATGCCCAGCTTTCTGGCTATTTCAGAATCGGGCATACCGTCCTCTGCCAGCTCCCTTATCTTTTCTTTAAGGGTCTTCTCCGGCTTTGCCTTTTCCGCCGCCCTGCCGTAGTCCGCAAGTTTGGAATCGGCAAGCACAGTGAGGTCTTCCAGCACGCTCTCCCTTTCTTTTATGGAGTTTTCAAGCCTTGCGGCCACATGCTCGCTCTCTATCACCAGTTCCCTGAGTTCTTCTATGAACGGATACAGATCAGACGGGGTGACCTCGATGAGCCTTTTCTCCAGCCTGCGCACCTTTGCCGCAAGCGCCGCCACAACCAGCACCAGAATAAGAAGAATTATATATGTAATGATAAGAAGTGTGGAGTTGGTCATCTATCCCTCGCCTCTTTCAGAAGCTCTCTGTCTTTTTCAAAAACATATCTTATTATGTTTTCCTTAACTGCCTCTTCCATATCAGTAAACTCCAGATCCGCCAGTATGCCCAGCTTTGTCTTCCGTCCGCCCGCCACTTTGCCCACTGCGGCAAAACGCAGTCTGCCGCCCGTGTCAAAGGATCTGGCCTCCAGAAAGATGAGCTCGCCCGCTTTCAGAGAGCCGTCTGTGAAGAATCCGCAGCCTTCGCTGCTTATATAAAGTGCTTTAACTGTCTGGAGATCCTGTTCTCTGCTGTCCGCCTCTGCCAGATAAACCAGCCTGTCCAGCTTCGCGTCCATCTCAATGAGAAAACGGAAAAGATGCTGGTTGCTGATGGTTTCATTCGGTATTACAGACTGAATTTTATTGACTATGCTGTTCTTGTTGGACAGGTTCAGCCTCTCCGCCCTGCGGGCGTATGAGGAATATTCTTCTGCGGAAATTTTCTTTATATCAAAAGAGCCCTTGTACTCAACCCTGTGGGCGCATTCCGCCTTTCCCCTAAGATCCTTGACCGCCCTGAACGTAAGCAGGCTTCCCTCGGCTTTCACCAGCTCCGCCTGAACACACTTTGAGCTTCCCGCCTCGTGCCACTGAAGGGTCATCTCCAGACTTTCATCTGTCATTGCGGGTGAATATGAGGCAAGCTGAAGCACAAGGGGCGCCTTGGACGCAAGCTGACCGTAAACAGTTCTTATGTCATCAGGATAAACTATGCTCAGCCTTGCCCTTACAATCACTTATCATGCCTCGATATCTATTAGGTGCCCCGACTTGCTTTCCGGCGGTGCTTTGCGCTTCTTCCTGCCGTCGTCCCGCTTCTTGCGGTTTTTTTCATCAATGTTGGGATTTTCCGAACGGGGCACATTTGTAACCGAGCGGGCATTCTGCTCATTCTGCCTCGCCATTTCCGACGCCAGATGAGCATGACGCTGTTCCGCGTTTCTTTCCATCACTTCCTGAACCTTTTCGGTCACAGGAGTTTTATTCATTATGACCTGAACATCCATCGGACCGGGAGCCATCACTTCACCTCCGACTCAGCTGGCGCATAAAAATGCGGCTGTCCTGATCTGCTTATCGGCACAAATTCATATTATATAAATTAAGCCGTTGCGCATGAAGCGCCAGATGAGATCCTTCGTCCTTATAGTTCAGAAAAACCTGCGTCCTGCGGTACGCGCTCCGCGGGCACATCTGTCTTGCCGCAGAAAAGGGCACATCTAACCTGACCATTGTTCAGAAAAACCTGCGTCCTGCAGTTTTTCTTCACTCGCAGCCTGCGCGGTAAAACCGCTTGCTGCTCTGGCTGCGCTATGCGTTCCTCGCATTCGCTGCGGTACGCGCTCCGCGGGCACATCCATGTGCCTGAGCAAACGCGCCCCGACTGTCATATGGCTGTTTATTTCAGGTAAACTATGCCGCCGCCGAAGTTCTTCATCTGGAATTTATCGCTTATCTTGTTCAGGGTCTCGGAGTGGCCGAGGAACAGATAGCCCGGGTCATTCAATGTTTTATGGAAGGTCTCGATCACCTTGATCTTGGCTTCCATATCGAAATATATCAGCACGTTGCGGCAGAAGATAATATCAGCCTTGCCGAACTTGGAAGCGACCATAGGGCTCAGCAGGTTCCCCTGAAAGAACTTCACCTGCGAGGCTATCGCAGGATCAAGCTTAAATGAAAAGCCGTCCTTGGTGAAATATTTATCCACTATGGGCTGAGGAACTCCCCTGAAAGACACGCTGCGGTATATCCCCTGTCTTGCTGTTTCCAGCACTTCGGTGTTTATATCGGAAGCGTAGATTTCGATGTTCATCCTGTTCAGAAGCCCTGCCTCGTTCAGCAGGATAGCCATCGAATAAGGCTCCTCGCCGGAGGAACTGGCGGAGGACCAGATCCTGATGCTTCTTTTCCCCTTAGCCTGCAGTTCGGGGATCACAGTTTTGATCATGTAATCCATCTGCGCGCGCTCACGGAGGAAATAGGTTTCGTTTATGGTCACAAGATTGAGAAGAATCTCCATCTCCTCTTTCTTTTTCACATTATATTTAAGGTAGTAGATGTAGTCCTTGAAGCTGCTGAAGTTCAGTTCCTGAAGCCTTTTTGTCAGCCTGTTTTCCAGAAGATACTTTTTGCTGTCTGAAAAAGATATGGCGGAACTGTTATAGATGATATCCTTCAGCTCTACAAATTCGTCATCCTTTATTTTTATAGTTCCGATCTGAATCATAACACTTCCAGTATATTCTGAATCTTTTCGCGGACATATTTGTTATCTTCCGCTGTCAGTCTGCTCCGGAGAACATCCTTGTAGCCCTCCGGCCTGATGGTGTCCAGAATCTCCACGGCTTTAAAGCGCACAAGCCAGCTTTCATCCGCGGAAACAAGTTCGGCGGCGGTTGCGGCGGCGGCCTCCGGCCTGATTTTCAGAAGAGAACCGAGAACCTCCTTGCGGACATCCTCGTTGTCATCCTTAACCAGCTTCTGAAGAAATGCCGAGGAATCATATTTTATTTTGCCGAGAGCCTCAATTATGGCGAGACGCACATTCTCCTCAACATCGCCGTAAGCTTCTATGAGCTTTTCCGCGCTGACTTCGCTGTGCATCTCTCCCAGAGCCTTAACGGCGAAGTAGCCTACCCAGCTGTCTTTATCAGTGATGCGCTTGAGTATCTCCTCAACCTTGTCCTTGGCTTTTATGCGCACAAGACCGCCGGCGGAAGCTTCCCTGACTTTTAGAGACTCGTCATCAAAACCGGCGAGAAGGATATCGGCAACCCCGGGTTTGTTGAACCCTGCAAGGCTTTTCACAGTGAATGCCCGCACATCCTCGCTCTTCTCTGTTTTGAGGTGTTCCATGAGGATTGCATAGCTCTGAGAATCATTAATCAGGGAAAGAGCCTGAGAGGCAACAATACGCAGGCGGGGGGAATCTGCTTTGAGAAGCGCGCCGATCTTCTCAGCGTCGCTGTCGTCAGCGAGGAGAGCTATTGAACCCGCCGCGGCTTCCGCCACTTCGCTTACACTGCTTTTCAGAAATTCATAAAGCCTTTCCTTCACGGAAAGCTCGCCGAACCAGCCGAGAACAAGAATGGCCGCTCTGACCACCGAGCCTGAATCGCTGTCGAGGCATTCCCTGATCTTGTCCGTCGCGTCATAGTCATGCGCCTTGCCTATTGTAAGCACTGCGTATTCTTTCAGCAGAGGGTCATTCAGCGAGAGCACTTCATAGAGTCTGGCTTTTATATCATCAGTATAATTTTCCGCTATGTAGTCGGAAACCCTGTCCGCCTCTTCGGGATCCAGAAACTTTTCCAGAAGCTCATCGGCGGTGAAGGATGTGTAGTCCTGAGTGATGGTGAACAGCGGGAGAAGGTTTGTCATCTCAAAAAGCTGGTAAACCTCCTCGCTCACATTAACAAGGAGAAGCTCCGCCTTCTTTTTCTGAACCTCTTTCTTAAAAGCCAGTATTGTGGCCAGTGATTTGCTCTGAAGAAAAAAGCAGTTTTTGAGATCGAGAATGACTTTGTAGATTCCCGTTTCCGCCCTTACGGCTGCAAGACCCTCGTTCAGGCCGTCCACATGACTTTCTGCGCCGATGACGACACGAAGCGTGTCTTTATTTCTGGCAAGTTCAACGTTCATTTCCTACCCCAGTGCCTGTGCCTCTGTTTCGTATATCTTAAAAACTTTATCAAGACCTGTAAAAGCAAACATCTCCCTTATATCGGAGGACATTTCGCAGAGCCCGAGCTCTTTTTTCATTTTGTTGGCGTTTTTAAGCAGATCAATTATTTCCCTCAGTCCGGAGCTGTTCATGTAGACAACGCCTTTGAAGGAAAGAACCGCCGCATTGTGCGATGCGAACATTTCAAGAACCTTTTTTTTCAGTTCCCCGCCTGTCTGCGCGTTAACTTCACCTTTGATGTAAACTACCTGCTTTCCGTTTTTACCCTGAACGTCGAACATCGCCGCCTCCTAAATCTTTTTGAATGCCAGTATGGTTATATCGTCCTCGAACGGAATTCCCTCGGCGAAGAGCTTAACATCGTCCATAATGTTTTTAATCATCTCGCTGACGGGCAGTTCGCTGAACATCATTATTTTTGAAATCAGCCTGTCATAGCCGTACTGTTCCCTTTGCGCGTTCATGGCTTCGTTCAGTCCGTCGGTGTACATAAACACAATATCGCCGGAATCTATCTCAAAGCCGCCCTGCTCATAGTCCACACTGTCAAAAGCGCCGAGGAACAGCCCCTGCGCAGTCACCTTGCGGACAAGCATTTCAGATTTGTCGTAAAACAGCATGGGGTTGTGACCCGCGCTGGCGAAGTTGCATCTGCCGGTTTTTGAATCCAGCACCACGTAAAACATGGTAACGAAGTCATTTGTATGTATATTGTCGCAGAGGATCTCGTTCACCATCGCAAGCGCCTCGGAAGAAGCCACTATGTCATAGGTGTACGATCTCATTATTGCTCTTGTTATAGCCATTATAACAGATGCGGGGATTCCGTGCCCGGAAACATCCGCAACACCCAGCCCCCAGTATCCGTTGCTCATCTCTATGCAGTCGTAATAGTCGCCGCCGGCATGTTCCGCCGGAGTGTAGAAGGCGCCGAAATCATAGTCCTTTATGGCGGGCAGTGTCTCCGGAAGAAGGCTGGCCTGTATCTCGCCCACCTGCCTGAGTTCCTCGTCAATGATCCTCTGCGCCTCTTTCAGCCTTTCGTTCATACGGAGGAGATCCTTGTTCAGCAGAGACATCTGCCTCTGTTTCTCCTCAAGAACCGACTGCTGGTTCTTTATCTCGTCAATGAGCTTCAGCTCTTTTGTGGTGTCCCTTACGCTTTCGACTATGTACTGGTCAAAGCGGTTGAAGCTCACAGTGAGCTTTTTCCCGAACGCTTCCCTGAAAGAGCGTGTGACCTTTTTGTCCAGCATCGGACAGTCCCTGCACTGCTCAGTATAGCCGTACATTTCATAGCACTTTTCAGGTCTGCCCTCGGAGCCGCCCGCTCTGGACATTTCAATCAGGTTCTGGTTGGCGATATTGACGGACATGTCCGGATTGACAACCATAACACCCTCGTTAAGGGAGTTTACGGTGTTCATGATAAACTTGTGCTCCTTCTCCGTTTCCTTGCGGCGGAGATTGAGGATGACGTTTGAGGCCTTGAGCTCTTTTGTATGGTGGGTAAGCTTGTCTATGAGCTTTTTTGTGCTTGTGATATCGTCCAGAATTTCGGCGTACATGCCGTCTGAAAGTTTCTGAAATTTTGCTGAAAGAAGCTTCCTGAAGCCTCGGTGAGTTATTGTGTCGTGCTCTATGTCCACTGCCATTTTGCCGTTTTTAAGCAGCTCAAGCTGGCAGTTGGCGCAGGGTTCCAGTCTGTTGAATATGACAAGATGGCATTTCTTGCCTATCAGTCTTTCAGCGGGTTTCCCTGTGATGTTCTTCATCGGGGTGCTGCAGAACATGATTTCGTATCTGTCATTAACTACCATGACTATTTCATTCATGTAGTTGAGAATTTCCTGGTTAAACTCCATCTATTCCAGCCGTAATTTTTTATTTTCCGCAAAGCCGCCGCAGGCAGTTAGCCTGATTATAATATAATGCTCCGTCAAAGTTAACAAATAATACCACTCTTATCAGGAATTTTCAGGATTTTCCTTTCATTCCCGCAAAGCCGCCGTTCCGCAGTTATAGCAGAATTAAGTATCATTATAAACATTTAAGGCTGAAAATCTCTTACTCGTTCATCATAAGAAGAAAGAAAAACCCGAAAAAAACTATTACTGCGATGGACATATACAGAAGTTTCCATGCGATTTTCTGCGCTCTCTCCATGAGTGAAATCTTGTACTCGTCCACACTGGCTTCCAGAGTTTCCAGATACTGAAGATCAAGCTCGACCTGTTCTCGGCTGCGTTTCATCTCGTCTTCAGATTCGTATTCTATGACTGCTCCGATATATATCAGAAGATACTGCATAAGCGAAAACAGGCGGGTCTTAACATCGTAGAATTTATCAGTGAAGTTAAAAACCGATACTTTAAGCACTTCAGGAAGAATATCATGCTGAATCTTCTTGAACTTGTCCCTTATTTCCGGGGTGATGTTGTTGATATCTTCCATGCGGTCAATTTCGTCCAGAATATTTCTGGTCATTTTGCAGTATTTCTCGGCAATCATGGTAACTTTGCTTGTGGGAACCGTAACCAGCCCCCGCTCAGCCTGCCTGCCTTTCAGATAGTTTTTCAGAAGTGTGTACCCGCTGGGAACACCTTTTGCCTTTCTCTTTTTCTGGTGCTTGTATTTTTTCTTCTTTTCGAGAGCGTTGATGGTTTCCAATATGTCAGTGGGGGTAAAGATATAATGATCCCTGCCGTCAAGGACATCCTTCTCTTTCTTTTCCAGATTGCCGTTGGTGAAGAAGAAAAGCTTGGTGACGTTCTCTTCGTTCATTGTGCGCAGAACATCGGTGCTTATGTAGGGATCGACATCCTTCTCCCCCTCCACAACCTCAATCCAGACAAGGGCATTGTCGTTTTCATCCTTTGACGAGCGCCACACTTCAATCCGTCTTTTACCCTGACCGTCGAAAACGGATCTGTGAACGGCGAAATGGAAGTCGTGGAGGATCTCCGTTATCAGCTCATAGAAATTCTTCAGGCTGATATTATAAAAATCCTCATACCTGATCAGATCATTTTCGCTCATAGAGATCAGCTCTCCTGTTCATGGGCTGGCCGTTTACGGTATTTTCCGCCGCAGGCATCAGTGTGCCCATGCCCTTAGCGGCTATATTCACCGCGGACACACCGTCCGCAGAAAGAACAGACTTCAGGAACTCCGCCCTCTTGCGGGCAAGATCAAAGTTTGTGTCGAAGCGTTCGTTTTCCATAACACGCAGTGTGTCCGTATGCCCCAGTATAAGATACTCCCCTGAGTCATTAAGAGAGGAAATTTTTGCGCTGAGTTCCGCAGGAACCTCTGCCTGAAACCGCCCTATGGCGAAATAAAGGGTGCCTATGTAGGTGTAGTTGTCGTCAGTGAGCATGGCGGGGGAACCCGGAGGCAGAGAAGAAGAGGAACCCGCCTGCTGCGGGGGCAGTTCTCCGGCGGAGACAGCTTTATCACGATCACTCCCCGAGGGGGATTTGCCGTTGTCTCCTGTGTATCTGAACTTATGGTTGGGGGGAAAAGGCTCTGCTGTTTCCTTCTCTTCAATCCTGATCAGTTTCCAGCCGTTCAGCACAATCTGGCTGCGCGCTTCGTCAATATCTTCCGCGCGGACATGCATTGTGGTCACAGCCGAACTCCCCTCACGGGTTATGTGGATGAGGAAAAGCTTGCGTCCGTCAGCGGCGGCTTTTTCAGCGCCACCAGTTAAAACGGATATAATTAGAATCGGCAGGAGGATTTTCATAAAGAAGCGGACGGTAGTTTGCATTCCCAAGCCTGTTTTCCTCCAGAACTTTATTGAAATCATTTCCGGGATATTTCTGAACAATTTTCAGGTTTTTGATTATGTCGCTTCCGCCGTTATGAAACAGAAAAGCTTTCGGACCGAGCATGGAGGCGGTCTGAAAGCGGCGGCTTACGGTTGTAACCTCGTAGACATAAACAGCGGAGTGCGCTTCCCCCGCAAAGAGGAGAAGCGCCGTAATGCTAATGAGAAGCTTTCTGGGCAAGCAGCTCATCAATCTTATCAAGCATTGTCTGCAGGTTCAGCGGTTTAAGAAGGAAAGCGTTTATGCCGGCGGCGCTCACTTTCTTCCTGTCCGTAACTTCGGATCTGCCTGAAACTGCGATAATGGGTTTTTCATATCCTCTTTCCCTGATCATTTTGGAAAGATCATATCCGTCAAGATCAGGCATCATAATATCAGTCACTATGATGTCGGGATCGTTGGTCTCAAGGTATTTAAGGGCATCCCTTCCGGCGGATACTTCGTCAACATTTATCCAGCCTGTCGAAGTAAGGAGGCGGTTCATTATCTTCCTGTCCGTAGCTGAATCATCCACCACGAGAACGTTTACGCTGTTGGCGCTCTTCTTGACCGCTCCGGTTTTCTTTTTCTTGCGTGAGCGTCTGGGCATTTTACCGGCTATGTCGATTACTCCGGCAACGTCAATAATAAGCCTTACACGGCCGTCACCCATGATGGTTGCGCCCGCTATGCCCACATTGCCGCTGAGATACTCGCCGAGGGATTTGATAACAATCTCTTCCTGACCCACGAGCTTATCGACTATGAAGCCGAGCTTCTTCTCCGCAAGCCCCACAACAACAACGTATATATCGTCCTTGTATGAGCCTTCGAGTTCGTATATCTCGTCAAGGCGGAGCAGACTGAGAACGGAATCCCTGAGTTTAAGGACTTCTCTGCCCTCGAAGTTATGCACTTCCTTGAGGTTGATGCGCACTGTTTCAACAACGGAAACAAGGGGAATCGCGAATGTCTCGCCGGAAACATCCACAAGCAGTGCCTGAATAATGGCAAGGGTGAGGGGAAGTTTGAGGCGGAAGCGGGTTCCGTGTCCGAGTTCGGATTCTATATTTATGATTCCGTTAAGTTTTTCTATGTTTGTCTTAACAACGTCCATCCCGACGCCGCGGCCGGAGATGCTGGTTATTTTCTCCGCAGTGGAGAAGCCGGGCTTGAAGATAAGGTTAAAAGCGCCCTCGTTGTCAAGGTTTTTGGCTTCTTCGGGGGTGATGACTCCTTTTTCGACAGCTTTCTTTTTAAGCTTGCCGGGGTCCATCCCTTTTCCGTCATCCCTGATTTCAACCACAATATGGTTGCCTTCATGGTAAGCGGAAAGATGAACAGTGCCTTTCACAGGCTTGCCTGCTTTCCTTCTTTCCTCAGGACCTTCCACTCCGTGGTCAACGGCGTTTCTGATCATGTGGATAAGCGGATCGCCTATCTCCTCAACAACGGACTTGTCAAGCTCGGTTTCTTCACCGGTGATGACAAGCTCTATCTCCTTGTTTTTCTCTCTGGAGAGGTCGCGCACCATGCGGGGGAATTTATTGAAAACCTTGCCGATGGGAACCATTCTTGTTTTCATCACGGCAAGCTGAAGCTCGGTTGTGATGAGCCCTATCTGGGAAGTGGTTTCCATAAGCTGTTCTATGAGGAATTCGCCTTCAAACTTTTTCTCAAGCTCGCTTGAAATCTGGCCTATTCTGTTTCTGCTGAGGACAAGCTCGCCCACAAGGTTCATAAGCGAGTCAAGCCTTGAAACATCCACTCTTATGGTCTGCTCGATGGACATGGCGGCTTTCTTCACCTGATTAACATCATTGTCCACGCGCTTTCCTGAGGGAGCGGGCGCAGCGGATTTGCCTGAGGATTCGCCGCCGCCGTCTATTTCGTCAAAGTTGCCGTCATTGGCAAGCTTCAGCTTTTTGACGGTTTCATCTATTTTCACTGTGTTTTTGCCGGCTTTAATGTCCGCAAGGATATGCTTGGTAACATCCACAAACTCAAGGAGGATGTCCATGATAACCGCATTGACCTGCATCTCGTTTTTGCGGAGCTTGTTAAGAATCTCCTCCGCGTGGTGGGTGAGGTTCGCCATTTTATCGAACCCGAGGAAGGAGGATGCCCCTTTCATTGTGTGGGCAGCGCGGAAAATCTTGTTCAGGAGGTCGAGATCATTTTTGCTGTTCTCAAGCTCAACAAGGTCATGGTCGAGACTTTCTATAATTTCATCTGTTTCAAGAATAAAATCCTGTACAAGATCCTGCATGTCGCCGATGCCGTCCATATAGGAACCTCCTTAATGTTTAGCCGTTCAGGCCGCCCCGGGTAGAGGCTTATTGTGTCTGAAAGTAAGATAACAGCGGGGAAAATTACTTCAAGACAATTTACAGTAAAAAAGTGTGAATTAACCGCTTATTATATACCGAATTCCTTCAAAAGCTCGTCAACGAGGTTCTGGTTCTCCATTATACCGTCTTTTGACTTGAGTTTCTCAAGGGTTTCAACATCAATTTTTCTATCTTTAACCCCGAGCATAAGAACGAGGTGTGTAAGTCTTTCCTGAAGGTCGTAAATAATTTTGATAAGCTTGTCGATTTTCTGCTTGGTTATGTCCTGAAATTCAAGGGAGGCTATTATATCGAAGCTGATGTCCTGACCTGCAAGCCCTTTGTCCCGCAGACGGTCAAGTACGCCGTTGATTTTGCTGAAGTCGCCGCTTTCGGCATATTTCCTCAGAGAACCGAGATTTTCCTTTATATCGTCAATGTTGAAATTGATTTTATCCACGCATTCAAGAACGTTTTCGGAAGCTTCCTTGGAGTCTTTAATCACGCTGTGAAGAATGCTCTCGAAACCGGGCAGATCTTCATACGCATCCTCAACCGCAGAACTGACAGTCTGAAGCTTTTTAACAGCCTTGCTGAAATATTCTGCTATATGAAAGAGTTCGCTCTCGGGATTGACGTCGATTCCCACAACGTCATAGTTTCCGTTACTGATGTTTCTTGCAATATCAAGAAGCTCATTAACGTCCTTAAAATGGTTCATAATCACAGACCCAGAAGTTTGTCTATCTTCTCTTTAAGAGTATCGGGGGTAAAGGGTTTTACCACATAGTTGTTCACACCGCTTCTGAGTGCGGTAAGAATGTCTTCCTTGGCGGCTTCAGTTGTTACCATGAGAATCGGCATTGTTTTGTACTCTTCTTTGGATCTGAGAGTTTTAACAAAAGTGAGACCGTCCATCTCCGGCATGTTCCAGTCGGTAATAACAACATCTACCTTGTTTTTAGCCATGACATCAAGAGCCTCCACACCGTTTCCGGCTTCGAGTATGTTTGAGAAGCCGAGCTTGAGAAGAGTGTTCTTGATAATTCTTCTCATAGTGGAAGAGTCGTCCACTGTTATTACAACGTGATGATGAGCCATTCAATCCTCCGCCTTGAGATGTCATAATATCATATTATTTATATTATAACACCAATGTCAATCCTTTAATTTCTTCAATCTCTCTGCCCTGCTTACGATTTCCTTGATGCGGAAACCGAAGTAGCCGTCGACTATGACCACCTCTCCGCGGGCTATTACCTTATTGTTTACAACAAGTTCAACAGGTTCGTCCGCCGATTCGTCAAGCTCCACTATGTTTCCTGAGCCCATAGTAAGTATATCCTTTAGAAACATCCTTGTAGAGCCCATTTTTACACTTACCGGAACATCAATGTCCAGCAGCATGTCCATATTCTGATTGCCGCTGCCGGATGAAGAGCCCATGGAGCCCATGGAATCGCGCATTCCGTCGTCCGGATCGTCAGGGAAGGTGAACGCGGAAGCGAAGTCCGGTTCATCGTCACTGCCGGCAGAAGAGGCCGCTCCCTTCCCCGAGAAAAGAGAAAGCAGATCTTCATCCATAAAAAAACGCATTGCCGTTTTGCGTTCGCCGATTGTAAATTTCATATCGGCTATAAAATAGCTCTCAGACTGGAAGAGAGCGGAGTTTTCGTTTTTGAGCACATCGTCAACCTTAAAGCTGACTTTTTTGCCCAGTCTCTCCTCAATGGGAACGCTCAGTGACGCCAGAAGCTGTTGACAAAGCTCCTTCACGGCATCCGGATCGTCCTCTCCCAGCTCCTCCGTGCCTTCTGAATCCATCATAAGCATCAGAGATGCCAGCATTGTTATGTCTTTTGTATAAAAAAACAGCCCTGCGTCAAAACCCGACATTTCCTCAGTGTGGGAAACGGCTGTATGCGTCTCGTACCCATACATAAGCTCTTCCGCTCCGCCCGCATATGCATCGGACAGAGAGATGCTTATCTCTTTATCAAACATGCTGCCGAAGGTTGAGGCAAACATGTCGGTTATCACTCCTGTAAAAGCGGCGTATCTGCCTTTATCCAGTTCTTTCCTCATTACCTTCTTCCGTTATTATTTCATTTATCCGCACAGCCTTGCGCACGCCGAGCGTGCCGATATGACCGTAAAACTTCTTTTTGTTGTTGATAAAGATGTCTGACGGCGTGCCCGCCTTAACATCCATCATAACCAGATCCCCCTCATGGAGATTCATAATCTCCTCAATGGTAAGGGTCGTCCGCCCTATGGAGGTGCGGAAGGGAATCTTTATTTCCTCAAGCATGTCGAGAATGTGCTTCTCATTGTCGCCGAACTTGCCTTTTTTAGCGCCTATCAGCCAGTCCTGACTGCTTATTTTACCGAGAACAGGCTCAAGAACGATCGCCGGGATGCAGAGGTTCATCATGCCTGTCGCCTCTCCGAACTTTATCTCAAACACCACAAGGATCACAACCTCGTTCTGTGCAACGATCTGAATGATATGCGGGCTGTTTTCGCTCAGTTCCTTCTTAAAGCGGATGTTCTGGACAATCTGCCGCCAAACCTCTTCAAGATCTTTAAGGATGAGGGTTATGATCCCCTCTATTATGTGCTGTTCAAGACTCGTAAGCTCACGGGTCTGGAACAGGGGCTGGCCGGGACCGCCCAGAAGCTTGTCGACTATGGGGAAAACCAGCGAAGGGTTGATCTCCAGAACCGCGTTCCCCTCCATGGGTATCATGCTTATAATATTGAAACTGGTAGGGTCAGGCAGAGACATAAGAAACTCGCCGTATGTCATCTGATCCACGCTCACCAGAGTTATATCCGTAATGGTTCTCAGAAAGTTTGACAGAGAAGAGGAGAAGTTGCGCGCAAACTTATCATGAAGGTTGCGGATCGAACGAAGCTGCTCCTTTGAAACCCTGTCCGGCCTGCGGAAATCGTAGACCGAAATCTTCTTAGGCACAAAGTCAAGCTGCTGTATCGAATTGTCCGATAAATCATCCTCCGTTGACACAGTGGACAATAGAGCATCAATCTCTTCCTGACTTAAAATATCTGCCATATATTAATCCGTTACTCCGTTTATAACCGTATATTGTCCACAGGCGTTCCCACGAACGGGAACACGCCGTGCGAAGCGAAGCCGCATACATGCGGCGCGAGCGTGTGCGGAAAAAAGACAGGAAGTGCTTTTTTCCGTATCAGGACAGACAATAGAGCATCAATCTCTTCCTGACTTAAAATATCTGCCATTTGTTACCTTAAATGCTTTTTTTATTTAATGAGAAACCCTTTTTTAACGAAAAAAAAGTGTTTCTCAAACTCTTCCCAAAAAACTGCACTCTATAATTAAAAAGAGTACAGTGCCGTTTACCTGCAATGGAATATGATTCTGTTAAATATATCGTCCAAAGGAACGATTTCATCAGCTATTCCCGCTTCGACCACAGCGCGGGGCATTCCGTAAACTATGCTTGATTCCTCATCCTGCGCTATGACGCTGCCGCCTTTGAGCTTGAGAAGCTGGAGCCCTTTCTTTCCGTCTGCGCCCATTCCGGTCATTATAACGCCGAGGGCGTCTTTCCCCGCCACTTCAGCGACAGAAGCCGCAGTCACGTCCACACTGGGAACATGAAGGTGTCCGGCCGCATCGGGATTAAGCTCTGTAACGTAGTTTGCGCCTATCTTTTTTATCCTGAGGTGCTGTCCGCCCTTTGCGATGTAAACCGTGTTGGCCTCAAGCTTTTCATTTCCCTGAGATTCCACCACGTTCAGCTTGCTCAGCGAATTCAGCCTCTGGGCGAGCGACTGCGTGAAGTTGGGGGGCATGTGCTGAACCACGACTATCGGAACGCCGATGTCGCCGGGCAGTCTCGGTATAACCTTCTGGAGAGACTGGGGGCCGCCTGTGGAGGTTCCTATCACAACAATCCTTTTGTGACCGGGTTTGGAGATGGTTCTCCCTGCGGCCGAAGGTGCGGAGGGAGCCTGAACCCCGCCGAACGGAGCGGAAGGCGCCGACGGCCTTGTGAATGATGAAGGGCGCAGTCTGCGCATAAGGTTTGTTCTTCTGGCGAACTGCTTTATCTTATTGCGCAGGTCGTCCTCTATGTTCATGACGCCGAAGCTGGCGAATGATTTCTCTTTCGGAATGAAGTCCACGGCGCCCAGATCAAGGGCTTTCATTGTGGCTTCCGCGCCCTCTGTGGTAAGCGAGCTGACCATAATGACGGGCAGAGGGTTTTCGCTCATTATTTTTTCAAGGGCGCTCAGTCCGTCCATTCTGGGCATCTCGATATCGAGGGTCATGACATCGGGTTTAAGGTTCTTAGCCATCTCAACCGCGTCCAGACCGTTCCGCCCCTGACCGATTATCTCAATTTCGGAATCCTTGGCGAGCATGGATTCAATGGCTTTTCTCATAAATGCGGAATCATCAACAATAACAACTTTGATTTTATTCATAGAACTCTTTCAGCCTCCTTTTGAGTTTTGTCACGGCCGCAGAGTGGATTTGCGAAACCCTCGATTCTGTGATATTCAGAACCTCTGCAATCTCTTTCATGGTAAGTTCTTCGTAGTAGTAGAGAGTAATGGCATATTTCTCTTTCTCGGGGAGGCTGTCTATCTCCTCGCCGAGTCTTTCTATGAGCTTGTTCTTCACTGCTTCGTCTTCCGGAGTGAGCCCTTTGCTTTTTATGAAATCGATCAGGTTGCTCTCGCCTTCGCCGCCGACAGACTCATCAAGGCTGAGAAGCTTGTCATTATCCTGAAGCTCAAGAAGGCGGTAGACCTCCTTCGCCTCGAAGTCGCTTCCTGCGACTATTTCCTCCACGGAAGGGCGTGCACCCTGCTCACGGTAGGTTCTTTCTATGAAGGCCTCAAGCTGTTTAAGCCTTGTGCGCACGTTGCGGGGAAGAAAGTCGAGGCTCCTCAGAGTATCGAGGATTGAGCCCTTTATTCTTCTCTCGGCAAAGGTGTAGAAATTAACATTTCTGTCCTTGTCAAAGCGGTCCATACTTTCTATCAGACCCACGCAGGCCGAGGAATAAAGGTCATCAAGATCAACGCTGTCAGGAAGAGACGCACTCATACGGATAACCCAGGATTTTATCCTGGGCATGAACTCCTGAATAATTTTCTCCCTCTCTTCAGGGGAAAATCTGTTTACAGCGCCGCCTGCCTCATAGTGCATCAAAGTATCTTCCTGTAGTTAATCATAATCTTGTCTATGTAGAGGAAAAGTTTTTCGGTCACGTAATAAATAATGAAAAACATTATAATATCCCTCGTCACATAAGTCAATTTTACCTCAAGCAGAAAGAACTTGTAAACAAATGAAGAAACAAAGGCAACAGTGGCCAGCATTAATGCCAGTTCCCTGTGGAGGAAGTTCATTTAAACACCCCCCTGAGAAGGCTGTACAGCCCCTCCTTGCGGGTGTTTTCGGCGGGGAGCCCCAGTATATTTCTGGCTATGTTGTAAATATCCCGGGAGTACGCGCCGTTCTGGTTTATTTCGCATACGGGCTTCTGAAATTTCACGGAGCTAATAACCTGCTTGTCCTCCCGCAGATGCCCGAGAAGGTCAAGCTCAACATCGAGAAACTTCTTCGCAACGTTTTTCATGCTCATATAAATATTTTTCACACCGTTCACATCGTCCACCCTGTTGAGCACAAAGCGGATGCGGTTTATGCCGTGGTCGAAGTGAACCACTTTCATAAAAGCATAGGCATCAGTAATAGCCGTGGGTTCCGGCTGGGTGATGACAATAACAGTGTCTGCTATGGCGGCGAATTTTGTCACAGTTTCGGATATGCCTGCGCCGGTATCGAACAGAATATAATCGTAAGCTCCGTCAAGGCCTACGAATATTTCCACAATCTTTTCAAACTCGCTCTCGCTGAGGTTGGTCAGGTCGGAAAATCCGCTGGAGGCGGGGATCACGTCAAAGCCGTAAATATCTTTTTTTATTACGTTTTCTATCTCCGCTTCGCCCTGCATATATTTTCTGATGGAAGCGGTCACGGTGAGATTAAGCAGTATATCAACATTGGCGAGCCCTAAATCCGCATCGAAAACAAGAACTTTTTTCCCCATTTTCGCAAGCCAGTAGGCAAGGTTTACCACAAAGTTGGTCTTGCCGACCCCTCCCTTGCCGCTGGAGACGGAAATATACTTTGCCCGCCGCTTTTTATCCCATGCTTTTCGTCTTAAATTGTGCGCCTGATCTGTCATCTTTCACTCCAGAACCCCGGAATATCCCTGAGGATCTGACTAGCAATCTTCCTGCCATCGGGAATCTCCATGTCATCAGGGACATTCTGACCCGTGGAAAGAAGAAGAACTGGTGTTTTCTTGCGGATGGGCAGGTTCACCATCGGCCCGAAGTATTTTGTTTCGTCCAGCTTGGTGAAAACAACATATTCCGGCATGAGTGCGCCGTAGTTTTCGAAAGTTTCCGCCATTTCGGCGTGGTTGCTGCTCATGGACATGACAAGGGCGACGGTCATCCTGTCCCCTGCGCTGAGGAATCTGCGGAGATCACCTATCTGTTCCGTGTCGAACTGGCTTCTGCCCATGGAATCCACAAAGACGTAGTCATAGCCTTCCGTGCGGGCGAGTATCGCCTGAAGTTCCTCTGGGCTTGAAGCCACCTGAAGAGGGATATCCACTATCTCGGCGTATGTCTTGAGCTGTTCCACTGCGCCTATCCTGAAATTGTCTATGGTGATGAGGCTGACTCTTTTTTTAAGTTTGAGAGAGAGATTAGCGGCGATTTTTGCCACTGTGGTGGTTTTCCCCACACCAGTAGGACCCACAAAGGCGACTATCTTCCTGTTGAGGGAAGAAAAATAATCCTTCTCGATGGGGATGAGATCCCCGAGAAGCTGAACAATCAGGTTGCGTATCTGGCTTCTGGTAAGCCCCGCCGTGGCGCGTTTTTCTATGCGTTTGAGAAATTTATATGCGATAACGTCATCCACGCCGTTCTTCACCATAAGAGAGTAAAACTCTTTGAGCTGCTCCGGCAGGTCGACTACTATATTTTCGGTGAGTGCGCTCTTCATCTCAAGCATCTGCTTTTTGATTTCGGCGACATCGGAAATAAGGCTCTCGAAGCGGTTCAGCCCGAGGGTGTTAATGAGCTCGGCCAGCTTGTCCACACCGCCCTGCTGATAGGTTTCGGGCTTGGCTTGATTAGCCTGTCTGGATGTTTCCGATCTGTAGACTTTTTCCTGCGCGGGGCGGCGTATGTCCGCGGCGAAGGTTTCCGGTCTGAAATCGTCCTCGTCTTTCGGTGCTGCCATTTTGCCGAAGCCGTTGTAGGTGGAGTCTGCCCCCTGAGGCTTGGGTCTCGCGGCCTTTGCCTTGGCTGTTTTTTCCATGAGAATGCGCTCGTCCATGTCCACCGCGGCGGTGACCTCAAGGAGGGGTTTGGAGAAAAGACCGAAGCTGTTGTTTTTAACGACTTTTCTGGTGGAGAGAATCACAGCCTCGGAGCCGAGCTCCTGCTTGATCATTCTCATCGCTTCAGCCATGTCGTATGCTTCGTACTTCTTTATCTTCATATCTTAATCTCCAGCATGCCGAGGCTTTCAATCCTGACATTCTCGCTTATTTCATTGTGGGATATAACATTAATGTTCTTGATAAACTTCTCCGCGAAGCGCCTCATGGCAGAGCGCAGCGGCGGCGAAATAACAAGAACGGGGCTGAAGCCTTTCTGAGCCACCTCATCCACCTTGGCAATCATTTTTGAAAGTATCTTCTGCGCCGCAAGGGGATCTATAAGTATATCCTTTCCTTCGTCCCCCTGCTGAAGATTTTTCGCAAGAAGCTGCTCAATCTCAGACGGCAGGGTAAAAACATAAAGAGCGCCGTCCGGCGCGAGGAGGCTTTCGGTTATCTGCCTTCTTAAAGAAAGACGCACCCTCTCCGTGAGGTTTTCCACATCCTTGGTCTGCACGCCGTAAGCGGCCAGAACCTCCAGAATGCTCCGCAGGTTGCGGATGGAGATCCTCTCCCTCAGCAGATTCTGAAGCACCCTGTTCACTGTGCCGAGATCCAGTATATTGGGGATGAGATCCTCCACCAGCTTGGGATACTTCTCTTTCACGCCGTTTACAAGCTCAAGGGTTTCCTGTCTGCCTATAAGCTCATTGGCATAGGACTTGATGACTTCTGTCAGGTGGGTCGCAATCACAGTGGCGGGGTCGACTATGGTAAAGCCGTTAAGCTCGGCCTTCTCCTTCTGCCTTTCATCCACCCACTTGGCGGCAAGCCCGAAGGCGGGCTCTTTGGTGGCGATGCCGTCTATTTTGTCCACGTTTCCTTCAGGGTTCATCACCAGAAACTTGTCGGGAAAGATTGTTCCGGTGGCGACTTTCACTCCTTTGAGGAGTATGTTGTATCCGTTTCCGTCAAGCTGGAGATTGTCCCTTATCCTCACAGGGGGGACAATGATCCCCATCTCAAGAGCTATCTGCTTGCGTATTGATTTTATGCGGTTAAGAAGGGTTCCTCCCTGCGCGGAATCCACAAGGGGGATAAGACTGAAACCTATCCCAAGCTCCATTGTGTCCATCTCCAGAAGTTCCCTTACCTCTTCCTCCTCGGTTGCGGGCTTGCGCTCCTCCTCCTGTTCCTCCTCCTCTTCCTCGGGCTTTTCCGCCGCTTTTTTTGCGGAATGCGCTATGGCAAAGAAAATTCCTGAAAGAAAAAGAAAAGGGAAAAAGGGCATACCGGGAACGACCGCGAAGAAAAGAAGTATGCCGGCAGTGATATAGAGCACCCTTGTGCTGCGGAAAAGCTGTCTGGCAAGCTGGCCGCTGAGATCCTTGTCTCCGCCGCCCGCACGGGAAACTATAAGACCAGCCGCGGTAGAGACAATAAGCGAGGGAATCTGGCTGACCAGACCGTCCCCCACGGTGAGTATGGTGAACACGCCTGCCGCCTCGCCGACATCCATTCCGTTCTGGAGAACGCCAATGGCAAGACCGCCGATTATGTTTATGCCTGTAATAATAAGACCCGCCACGGCATCGCCGCGGACAAACTTGCTCGCACCGTCCATGGCTCCGTAATAGTCCGCTTCCTGCTGAATTTTAGCTCTCTTCGCCTTCGCCCCCGCCTCGTCTATGAGCCCCGCGTTAAGATCCGCGTCGATGCTCATCTGCTTTCCGGGCATAGCATCCAGTGTGAATCTGGCCGCCACTTCCGCTATACGGCCGGAACCTTTGGTGATAACCATAAAGTTAATCAGTACAAGAATCAGGAATATGATAACGCCCACGGCATAGTTCCCGCCGACCACATACTGCCCGAAGGCCTGAATAACATGCCCCGCCGCTCCTTCCCCTTCTGAACCGTTAAGGAGAATCCTCCTTGTTGAGGCAACGTTTAGGGAGAGCCTGAAAAGGGTTATTATCAGAAGAACCGAAGGGAAGGTGGAGAACTTCAGCGGTTCATCGGCGTAGATAGCCACCATGAGAATGAGAACAGAGAGAGCTATGCTGCATACAAGGAGAAGATCCAGAAACACGGCAGGCATCGGCAGAATCATGACTATGATTATACCGATAAAAAACAGACCGAAGCCTATCTCGCCCTGCTTTACCATTTTTGTCATAAGACCGGACTGTGCCACTTAAACTACCTTCTCATATGCTTAAATTTCCCTACAAGGGCAAGTATTTCTGCTACTGCTTTATACAAATTCTCAGGTATTTCATCACCTATGTCAACTGTTTTGAAAAGCGTTCTGGCAAGGGGCGGGTCCTCATGGATAAGCACTCCGTTCTGTTTCGCGAGTTCCCTGATCCGAAGCGCCAGAAGCCTCTGCCCCTTGGCAACCACCATCGGAGCCTTGTCCTCTCCGGGGCGGTATCTGAGGGCAACCGCGAAGTGTGTCGGGTTTGTCACCACAACATCGGACTTAGGAACGTCAGACATCATCCTCTTGCGCGCCATCTCCCTCTGCATGCTTCTTATTTTCTGCTTGATAAGTGGATCCCCCTCCATCTGCTTGAACTCCTCCTTGACCTCCTGCTTTGTCATCTTGAGGTCTTCGGTGTTCTGCCATTTCTGATACATGAAATCGATGATCGCAAGTATCAGTACAAGGACGCCTATCTTGAGGAAGAGCTCAAAAATCAGCATGAGAAAAAAAAGTATGCTGTCTATGGGTTCGGAATCACCGAGGCGGAGGATTGTGGGAATCTTCCCTTTTATTATGTAAAAGGAGGCAAGCCCGACAACGAATATCTTGAACAGCGATTTAAAAAGCTCCACCAGACTGCGTTTGGAAAATATCCTGCCAAAGCCTTTTATTGGATCAAGCCTGTCAAGCTTAACGGCAAGCGCCTTCGGACTGAAAAGAAAGCCGAACTGCATTATATTGGAGGCGATATTCACCACGAACAGCATCAGCAGCACAGGAGCGAGAAGCTTCGTCATGAAAACAATGACAAAGAACATAAGCTTTATGGTGCTTTTCTCGTCCAGCACATAATCAAGGGACATGAATGATTCACGCATGAACCGCATCAGCTCGTCCGCCATTGTGGAAATATAGAAATACATGAATATTGCAGTGGCAACAAAAGTCACGGCTGCGCTGAGCTCCCTTGTCTTGGCTACGTTGCCTTCTTCTCTGGCTTTCTCAATCCGCCGCCCCGTGGGCTGTTCGGTCTTTTCCGAATCGTTGTCAGCCATCAGTTACCGCCGAAAATATGAAACAGGGTCGCAACCCGCATGAAATACTCATGAAGAAGCTTCTCGAAAACAATGAAGAAATAGTTCAGACTCAGGCTCAGTATGGAGAGCCCCACCGCTATCTGGAGAGGAAAACCCACTATCATAAGGTTGAGCTGAGGCACAAGCCTGCCCATTATCCCCATTATAACGTGAGTGCAGAGCATCACCACGAATATGGGAGCCACTATTTTAAGCGCAGTAAGAAAGGATGCGCTGAGCATTTTTGTGATGTAGAGAAAGCCCTCCGCCCTGAAAGTGAAAACCCCCAGAGGTACGGCACGGAATGATTCGCTCATTGCCCCTATCACCATAAGGTGTCCGCCCAGACCTATGAAAAAGAGAATCATCGCTATGTTTTTAAGCTGGGCTATGATGGAAAGCTGCATGTTCATGGAAGGGTCAAAGGAGTTCACCATGCTGAAGCCCATCTGAAAACCCGCAAGTTCGCCCCCTATCTGCACACCCACAAAGAGAAGCTGAGCCATCATTCCCGTGGCGATACCGAGAAGAATTTCCTTTGCTATGAGCAAAATAAGCAGAAGCGGATGGATATCGGAAAGCCCTATGGACTGCACATTGGGAAAGATCACAATGGCAAGCACAAAGGAGGCGGCAACTTTTACATTGTCCGGAATAAGCTGGCTGCTGAACATGGGGGCGCTGAAAACTATGCCCGAAATGCGGAAGAAAACCATAATAAAAGTCAGCAGCAGATCCGTCTGATAAAGGAACTCAAACATACGGCAGTGTAATACTTCCGCCCTTTTTACACAAGGCTAAAGCTTTTCTGCCGGCCTACTCTCCCGAAGCCATGCGGGAGCTGAGTTCTTTTTTCTGATTTACCCTGTGTTCATGAGATGACAGGCGGATGTACCGCTTTTTCATCCAGTAAACCCCCAGAAGATCGGCCATGCCGACCCACAGGCGGCTGTTTATGCCCGCACCGTATTTGCTGATTCCTTTGTTTCTCGGCCTGTGCCGAACAGGCATTTCAGCAACTGTGTATCCTGCCATCTGCACCAAAGCGGGAAAAAATCTGTGTGCGTTGCGGAAAAAACGGAACCCCTCCAGACACTCCCGTCTGAAGCCTCTGCTTGAGCACCCCACATCGCTTATATTATCCCCGAGAAGACGTGAGCGCAGCCTGTTTGCCAGACGGCTGGAGAACCTGCGGACAAAGTTATCGTTTCTTTCGGCGCGTACCCCGCACATCATGTCCACTCCAAGCTCCGTCATCTTTTCCAGAATAAGGGGGATATCCGCCGGGTCATTCTGTCCGTCCCCGTCAAGGGTGAAGATATACTTTCCGCGGGCTGCACTGAACCCCGCAAAAAGCGCGGCCGACTGCCCCATGTTTCTGCCGAGATGCACTGCTCTGAAAAAAGGAATCTCAGCCCACCTGTTTATTTCCTCACCCGTGCCGTCGTCTGAGCCGTCATTAACGAGAACAGCCTCCCAACTCTGCTTCAGTGAAGATTCAAGCACAGAGCGGAGTTCTCCGCATACGGTGCTGATATTTTCGGCTTCATTATAAAACGGAATTACCACTGATATTACAGGTTCAGTTAATTTTTCCTGTTTATTACGTATACCTTCCATTGTTTACCCGTCTCCGTTGAATATGTTTTCAGCAGTTCGGCCGAAAGAGCTTCCCTTTCCAAAAGTTCCCTGTTCAATTCTCCGAGTGTTATAAAAACTGCCGACTTTTTTGTTTTGTTATCAATAAACTCGTTCAGAGGACGAACCTTTCTTCCCGCCGCCCAAATCTCTTTTATGCTGAGACTGCCGTAAAAATCCCCATCATAGGCTGATGCCGCATCTGTCCTTAAACCCTCCAGAACCCTGAAGCCCTTGCCGGAAACAAAAACTTCCGCCGCTGGGACTGCGACAATAAGGGCGATGCAGAACACGGCAGCCGACAGAGGAATATATTTATCCGCTTCCCGTCTGATAAAACTGCCTGCCAGAAGAATAAGCGCATAAATTCCTGATGTTTCGGCTATTATGAAAAAAACAGCGCCGTATGGACTGAACCATACCTGAACCGCGGCAGCAGCAGCAAAAACGAAAACCGCAATTGAGAATGAGATTCCGCTCCATAACCCGAGAACAATATAATCTGCCGTCTTTTTTTCAAACTTCCCTGTGAGCAGACTCAGGTACTCTCCCGTCATCAGTGCGCAGGGGATAATAACAGGAAGAAGGTAGCGGTCTTTCTTTTCAGGTATGACCGAAAGAAGAATGAGGGAAACGAATATCCAGATCAGATAAAAAGCTGCCCTCCGCCTGCCGAGGCGTAAGGAAGAATACCCCGGAACAAGCAGAGGGAGCAAAAACACAGCCCAGAGACCGGACATGAGCGGAAACTGGAAATAGTACCAGAAGGGTTTAACATGCCTATCCGCCCACGCTGAAGCCTCTGCGGCGGCAGTGCCGAGAGCGGACTGTGTTTCATGAAAATATATATACAACGGCCACAGGAGGGATAGCGCGGCCGCAACAGCCAGAAAAACAGTCAGGCCGTAAAAGCTGACGGGCTTGAGCCTGAAAAGATAAAAGCCCGCGGCAAGAAAAGGCACAAGCAGTCCGTAAAAAGCCACGGGGCCTTTGCTCATAAACGAAAGAGCGGCAAAAAGACCCGCAAGGGCGTACATAAGCATCCTTTTTCCCGGGAGGCAGGCAGACAAAGCGCCCAGATACGCCGCTATGGATGCTGTCATAAAAGCCTGCGCGTAGATATCCCATGTGTTTTTGCGGGTCATGTAGAAAAAAAGGTAGCTAGTGCTCAGAACCAGAACAGAATAGAAAGCGGACTTTCCTGAACCGGTGATATGAAAGGATATGAAATATGCTCCCGCAAGCATGACAAGCCCTGCGAGTGCAGACGGAATACGGCTTGCGGAAAGGTTATTGTCAGTTCCCGAAAGCCGGAACGCAAAAGCGGTAATCCATGTGGGCAGAGGCGGTTTGGCGATTCTCAGTTCCCCGTTGAGCGTGGGGAAAACCCAGTTTCCGTCTTGAACCATCTCCCTTGCGGTAACATAGTTGCGTGCCTCCATAATATCCACCGAAAGCACGTCGCGGTGAACAAAGGCTCCAGTGTAAACCGCAAGAAGCAGAACAAAAATCAGGCTTTTGGTTAAAGAAAATCCTTCATCTCTCATGCCCCCTTTATACAGGACTTAAATGAAGATTTGATGAACACGGATTTTTTTCAGAAAGCAGATAAAACCACAGTCACAGTTACCGATTCCCCCTGCACGCTTTCCACTGTTATCTCACCCTTATGCAGATCAATAATTCTTTTAACAATGGCAAGCCCCAGCCCCGAACCGCCGTAACGGGAGGAACGTGACTCCTCCACTCTGTAAAACTGCTCAAACACCCTTCCGACTGATTCGGGCGGGATGCCCGCCCCTGTATTAAAAATTTTTATTTCAGCTTTTTCCCTTGTCCTCGTTCCGGTTATGCGGATCACTCCGCCGTCCGGCGTGTATTTTACTGCATTGTCCAATATATTTGAAAATGCCCTGAACAGCTTATCATAATCGCCCCTGACGCTGAGCCCGCCGCTTAATTCCGAAAAAATATTTATCCCCCGTCCGGAGGCAAGAAATGAGTAATCCTCTTTCAGCAGTCCCAGCATTTCCCCAAGATCCGCCTTCTCAAGCTTTACACCGCTGTCCAGTTCAAGGGAGGAAAGGCTGAGTATGTTTTTCACCAGTCTCTCCATGCGGTGAACCTGCTCGGAAAGCCTTCCGGCATCATCTGCTGATATACTGCCGGATGTATTAAACTCATCCGTTATAAGGCGCATAATGCTCAACGGGGTTTTCAGCTCGTGGGAGGCATCAGCGATTAGCCTCTTCTGCTTGTCAAAAGCATTCTCAAGGCGGTCAAAAACACCGTTGAGGGTCAGTGCCAGAGCATTGAACTCATCCGATGCCCCTGCCTTCTCCTTCAGGGGTATCCTCAGGTTCAGCTGCCGTTCGGTAATGTTCCTTGTGCGCGCGTTCATAATCCTTACCGGACGGAGGATATACCCTGCTATAATGTAGCTGACCGCGGTAAGAACTATTACCGAAAGAAGGAGTCCCGCCGCCACGCTGAGAACCAGCTCGGTTATCTCATCGCTGACTCTCTCTGCGGACAAAGCTGCGTACACCACATAACTCCGCTTACCGCCGTTTTCCTGTCCGGAACCCCCCTTATCCTCTTCAAGCAGACCTGATGTCTGTTTTTCTATGACAAACCGGCGGACTCTGAAAGCCGTTTTCCCACCGCTGTCATGTTCTATATATGAAAGCTCTTCAGGCACATAAGCAAAAACGAGGCTTTTTCTGCTGCTGTTTTCGGGAATATCTATTATTCCGGCTATATGCGAAACATAAAGAGGTTCCTGTTCACCCTGACCGTATATCTTAATCCAGTATCTCCTGCTGTCCTTCATTCCGGAAGCTCCTGAATGATCAAGAACCGTCACCGATTCAAATGCAACAGTGCGGAGTTCTGCGTCCATAACCCTGAAAGGCTGTTCGAGCATTTCAAAAAGAACAGATACGGAGAAAATAAGCGCTGAAACAAGCCCTGCGGAGGCAATCAGTATTGAAATCTTGAGTCTGACGCTCATTCCTGCCCGTCCTTGATTATATAACCCACGCCCCGTATGGTTTTGACGACTGACTCGCCGTCTGAAGCGTTTATCTTTTTCCTGAGATTTTTGATATGAACATCCATGAAATTGGACATGCTGAACGGCTCAAAATCATCCCCCCACACATGCTCCGCCAGACTGAAGCGGGTCACCGCGCGGTTTTTATTATACATGAGAAACTCCAGAATAGAGAATTCTCTCTGGGTAAGCTCAACCGGTTTCCCCTCAACCGTAACCTCTCTCTTCACAGTGTCCAGAGACAGACTGCCCGCACAGAGCAAAGACGAGCTCTGTCCGCCGGAACGCCTGAGAAGCGCCCTGACCCTTGCCAGAAGTTCGTCCGTGGAAAACGGCTTTGTCAGATAATCATCCGCGCCGGAATCAAGGCCTTTGATTTTATCATCCGTTCCGGTTCTGGCAGTGAGCATAAGAACCGGAGAACTGATACCCATATTTCTTGTTTCTCTCAGCACTCCGAAACCGTCAAGCTTGGGCAGCATTATATCCAGAATAATAAGGTCATAAGGAACTTCCGCCGCTCTGTCCAGCGCCTGCTCGCCGTCATAGGCACAGTCCGCCGAATATTTGTGAGCCTCAAGAGTTCTACGCAGCTGTTCATTAAGTTCGGGTTCATCTTCAACAATCAGTATTCTCATTTTTTCACCGTTTAACGAATATAACTGTTTTCAGCCTCTTTTGAAATATGAAGAAGAGTCCGAAACCCGCACCGGAAGCAAAAAACTCTTTTAATTGCTTTCCTGATATGCGATATTCAGGATTAAACGGTTTTATAAAACAAAAAGAACGGCAGATACAAATAATGACAAAAAAAAGGTTAACAAAACAGGACGCCGTGCGGATGCTCGAAACGGCCGACCTGTATGAACTCGCCCGCGAAGCGGACGGAATAAGAAAATTGCTCCACCCTGAGGGTGTTGTTACTTTTGTAATAGACAGAAACATAAACTACACAAATATATGCACATGCAAATGCTCTTTTTGTGCCTTTTACCGTGAGGCGGATGAAGAGGGCGCTTATGTTCTTGATAAAGAAGAACTCAAAAAGAAGATAGACGAGACAAAAGCCCTCGGAGGCACGCAGATTCTCCTTCAGGGCGGGCTTCACCCGACCTTGGGCATTGAGTTTTATGAGGAGATGCTCTCCTACATGAAATCTCTCGGGGTATGGCTGCACGCTTTCAGTCCTCCTGAGGTGCACCACATAGCGAAGATAAGCGGGCTTTCCGTGGCAGAGACCATCTCAAGGCTTGTTAAGGCGGGGATGGACTCAATCCCCGGCGGCGGGGCGGAGCTTCTGGTGGACTCGGAAAGAGTGCGCATCAGCCCGAACAAAATCCTCTCCGATAAGTGGCTTGGGGTTATGGAAGAGGCGCACAGACAGGGGCTCAAAACCAGTGCCACCATGATGTTCAAGGCTGATGACGAATATGAGAAAATAGCGGAGCATTTTGACAGAATCCGCACACTTCAGGATAAAACAGGCGGTTTCACGGCGTTTATCCCCTGGCCTTTTCAGCCTGACAACACAGAGCTGGGCGGGCAGAAGGTCAGCCCTGTGGAATATTTAAGGATATTTGCCGCAGCGCGCATTTATCTGGACAACATAAAAAACCTTCAGGTCTCATGGGTGACTCAGGGACCCAAGATCGGGCAGACTGCCCTTCGCTTCGGCGGAAACGACTTCGGCAGCCTGATGATAGAAGAGAATGTCGTCGCCTCCTGCGGAGCATCCTTCCGCATGAGCGTTGAGGAGATTGTTCACAACATCGAACGCGCCGGCTTCAAAGCCGCTCAAAGAGACATGGAATATAATATAGTCAGACGCTTTTAATACAGTTCCATGGACGGAACTGCGCCGTGCGGTGCGAGCGTGTGAAGAAAAACAACAGAGACGCTGGTTTTTCTGAGCTATCAGTCAGGCACAGGGATGTGCCCGCGGAGTGCGTACCGCAACGAACGTGAGGAACGCAAGCGAAGCCTGAGCAGCAAGCGGTCTTACCGCGAAGGCTGCGTGTGAAGAAAAACAACAGGGATGTTGGTTTTTCTGAACTATAAGTCAGACAAGACATGGAATATAATATAGTCAGACGCTTTTAGCGTGCATAATGTTTTAATAAGGTTAATATACTAATAAACACAATAGAATATCCGATAACATAATTATAAATAATTACCAAGGGTTGACATTTGAAGAACGATTTACTGGAAGTTCTTTTAGAGATTTCCGAGAAAATGAACAGTATTTTCGATGTGAACGATCTTCTGCCCTCAATTATTTCCATCGCAAGGGAATATCTGGGGGTGAAGCGGTCCTCCCTTATGCTCATTAACGGAAAAAGGCTGAGCATCTCCGCCCATTCCGGTTTTGAGATAGACCCCGACAATATAGAGATAGCCCTAGGCGAAGGCATAGCAGGCAGAGTGGCTGAAACCGGCATGGAAACAGTGGTCAACCTCTCGGAGGAATCCCGCGAGGAGATGGGCTACAGAGCTTCTTCCTTTATGTCGGTTCCGGTGAAAACCAACAATAAAGTAATAGGCGTGCTGAACCTCACAGACAAGGAGCATGATTACTTCACCGAGGACGATGTGCGCATAGCCCGCTATATAGCGTCCCAGTGCGCTCTGGGCATTGAGCGGTTCAACCTCATGAAGGATATGCGCAAGAGCGAGAACCTCCGTGTCATAGGGATGCTTAACAGTTCCATCGCCCACGATATTAAAAATCTTCTCAACATAGTGCAGAGCTATCTTGAACTGATAGACATATCAGAGCTTGACCCCGAAGTGGCGGACTATATCGAATCCATCCACTCGGAAGTGAAAAGGATAC
>JBFWJG010000024.1:0-34015 GCA_050253335.1 Deferribacterales bacterium
ATCTCAGATTCCCGTCCTTGTCTTTTCCCAGTGCGGGGGCAAAGTCGTTCAGCTTTGCGCGGAGCCCGAGTTCAGGCAGAGAAAATTCCTGTCCGAGTCCGAGAGAATAGTCAGTGCTCACGCCGGAAATCAGAGAATCCACAGTAAGCTTGAACACCACATCCTTGTTCGGGTAAACGCCGTAGCTTGACTGATAAAAGGTTGTTCCGCCGTATTTTACCGGACTGTTCACAGCAACCACGGCCTCTGTTGTGACATTATCCTTTATGAAGTGAATTTTGGAGCGGAACGAGCTCTGCTTGGGCGAGTTTTTATAAAACTCAGACTCAAAATTCTCAAGATACACGCTGAAGGGAAGGTTTATCTCTTTCCCCTTTCCGGCGCTCACCACATTTTCCATTTTTCCTTCAAGTATGGCGATATTGCCGTTGTATCCGAAGATTCCGCCTATGAAGCCGCCCGCTATTAGCACAACAAGCCCCAGATGCGTGACAAATGCGCCTGATTTGCCGTATCTTCCCTTTTCCGCCGCGATAACATCGTCTGCCTGCGTGATGTTCCAGCGGGAGAAAACGGAGGAGAAGGCTTTGGAAACGTTTTCTGTGGAAGCTTTGAACTCCTTTTCCTCAAAAAAGTAAGCGGAGAAGGCGTCCTTGTCCGTGCTGATTTTTCCCGTGAGCTTCTTCCATGTCGCTGGGAGCTTGTCAATGGAGCAGAAAATGAGGTTCAGCGCGAGAAGAAGAAGAATGAAGTTGAACCAGTATGTATGATAAAGGTCGGTAAAACCTGTTTTATCCAGAAATGAGTAAACAGCGGGGGCGGCATCGCCGAATATTTCCCTGAGGCGTCCGGTTGTTTCTTCCGCCGGAGCGTGCTGTTTAATGAATGTGCCGATGGAGGATACAAAAATGAGAACCGCGAAAATAACAAGGGCGAATCTGAGTGAGCCTGCGGCTTTGAGTATTTTTTTCATCATAATTAAAGTTCCTGTTTTTAAAAATAAATTACGGCATTCCCGGTTCCGTTTTGTATTCCCAGAAATCCAGTAATATATATAAACCCTTTAGACAGATTCAGACAGTATTTTTTTGTAAAAAAAGAATCGGGGGCGTTAAGCCCCCGATTCACAGTGTTTTGCTTATCGGTTAAATTACTTCGCAGCAGCCTGTGCTTTTTTCATTTCGGCTATTGCTTCGTTGATGATTTTGATTCCAAGCTGAGACTCATCGATAGATTTAGTCAGAGACTCTCTTGCCATCTCGGGGTTGTGGAAGCCGTCAGAGTTTTCAGCTACCCAGTATTCCCAAAGGATGTGAGCTTTGAACTGCTGTTCCTGAGCATTTTTAATAACTTCCTCGCTGAGGCCTTTATCTTTGCCTTCAACGATTTTGTCTATAAGTTCAGACAGCCAGAACTCGGCTTTTCTCATTTTGCCTTTGGTGTAGGCTTTTACAGAGTCGATAGCGTAAAGCGCATCTTTCTCTTTCCAGCCTGTGTGGCATCCGCCTGAAAGGCATGATTCTTTGATGTGCTCTCTGGGTGTCACAGCGAAGTGAGAAGTGTACTTCTTGCCGGTTTTCTTATCAACCATCTTCGGAGTGTGGCATCCGTCGCAGCTTACGCCTGCTTTAGCGTGTTTGGAGTTGTAGTGAGTTTCAGCCTCGGGGTGCTGAGCTTTCCACAGGGGAGCGCCGCTGAAAGCGTTTTTGAAGTCTATGAACGCGATCTGGTTTTTGTAGTGGTCATAGAGCTGAAGCGCGTCTTTGAACGGGAAGTGGTTTGTTCTGTCATCGGCAAACGTCACTCTCTCGCCTGTTTTAGCATCGATACCGGGGTTACAGTTGTACTCAACGTGGCACTGGCCGCACTGAAGAGTAGCATCGTATTTCTCAAGTATAGCGATTTTTCTTGTGTATCCCCTCATACCCATATCGATAACTTCGATTTTGGTTCTGTTGGGATCTTTATGCCACAGAGTGTCCGCTTCGGGTCTTGTAAGAGCCTGAATAAGAGCATCTCTCACGATTCTGGGTTTTGCAGCGTGAGGATCGTGACATGTGTAGCAGTTAAGTGAGTGCTGGAGCTGTTTGCTCTGAATCATTTCGGTGGGGTTGCTTTTTCTTGAGAAAGGAGCGCCCACGTCAGGATTGCCGAGGTAAGCCCAGTCAAGGATCTGGTCCTGAGTTTTACACTGGAAGCAAACGGGGTTTACCGCTGCCGCAGTCTGTCTCATGAAGGGTTTGTGATCGCTTGATTCGGGGTGTGTGTCCACGATAGTGTCCCAGAGTTTGCCGGGTTTTTCGTTAACATACATCCATCCGTTTTTGGGCTGGAATCTTCCGCCCATAGCACGGTCAACTATAACCTGGTCAAGGAGCATATAGCCGTGGCTTCTTGTAAGAGCGTGCTCTTTAGTGAAGCCGTGGGGAGCCATAAGCTTGTCCCAGAAGGGGTTGGGTGCTCTGTTAGTGAGCTGTGATTTTTCATCTCTTGCGGGTCTGTGTTTGTTCACCTGAAGGAAGCTGCCGTGCTGTTCTTTGTGACATGCTCCGCAGGCATCCCAAGATTTAAACACTTCGGGGCGTTTGGAAGAATCTTTCAGGTGCTCGTCAAGGCCGCCGTGGCAGCTGATACAGTTAACACCTTTGTGTTTTCCGGACTGGTGAAGCCCCTGAACCACGTCATGGCACTCATAACAGGTTTTGGGATCAACCTTCTTGACAGCAGCTTTCTGAGCTGCTTCCGCGGACTGAGCTGAAACGAGAAGCATAAGTCCTGCGAGAACGCTGAAAATAAAAGCGCACTTTCTAAACATGTAAACCTCCTGAAGAATTAACAAATGTTTATGCGTTGTCCAACTATAACTGCAAATTCGTAAATGGGGCGTTAAGGTTCTGAAAGGGATGTAAAGATTGTGAAGGATTTAATAAATGTTTTAAATAAAAAGAGAAAAGACTAAGTCCGCTAACGGAATCCCGCACCCGCGGATCTCCCCGCGAGTGCGCCTGTGCTCCAGCACATCTGGAGGTTGTAGCCGCCCGTGGGGGCGTCAAGGTTGAGCACTTCCCCTGCGAAGTAGAGATTTTCGATAATTTTTGATTTCATGGTTTTCGGGTCAATTTCCTTGAGGCTTACCCCGCCCGCCGTGACTGTGGCTTTGTTAAAGCCGTGGAAGGAGTCGATAACTGTTTCAAGCTCCTTAAACAGCCCCAGAAGAATCTTTCTGTGCGCTTTTGAAACCTTTGCTCCGTGCATTTCTCCGTCAAGCCCTGAAAGCCTTATCAAAACAGGCAGAAGCTTGGGAGGCAGAACTGCCCCGAGGGCTGTTTTCATCATTTTTTTATCATTAGCGGAAAAAAGCTCCGCAAGGCGTCTGTCCAGTTCTTCTCTCGGTTCATCTGGGAAAATATCAAGAACAAGCTTCATACCCTGCTCGCTTCCGGAGATGCTTCTGCTTATATTGTAGACTGCGGGGCCTGTCATCCCGTCTTTTGTGAAGAGGAGATCGCCCCTTTCCTCCGCAACCTTTTTGCCGGAATAAGCGCTTATGCACACATCCCGAAGGCTGAGCCCTTCAAGATCCGCTATCCAGCGTTCTCTGAGCTTAACCGGGGTAAGCACCGGACGGAGTGGAACTACGGTATGTCCGCATCTTTCCGCCCACTTAAAGCCGTCGCCCTTGGAGCCTGTGGCGGGGTAGCTGAGCCCGCCCGTTGCTATCACAACCCTTTCTGCACGGATTATGCCGTTTTCAAGAATGATCCCCGTCACCCTTCCGTCCGTACATTCAAGACGCTTCACCTCGGCATCAGTCCATATCTTTGCGCCGCTGAAGCGGACGAATGTGTTAAGCGCCCTGAGAACGGACTTCGCTTCGTCATCTTCGGGGAAGATTCTGCCCGCATCTTCCTCAACGCATGTCACGCCGAGTTCGGAGAAGAATTTCAGCGTGTCCGCGGAGGAAAAGGAACTGAAAGCGGAATAGAGAAAACGCCCCTCTTTTCCGAAGACTTCGGTGAGTTTCTTTATATCTGTCTGATTATTAGTTAGATTACAGCGCCCGCCGCCCGTTATCAGCAGCTTGCGCCCTGTTGAGGCTCCGCGTTCGAGGAGCACCGTTTCTGCCCCCTGCGAAGCGGCGAACCCTGCGGCCATAAGCCCTGCCGCTCCGCCGCCTATTACCGCCACATCGAAAATATTTTCCTTCATTCCTCTTCCTGACAGCCCCCGAGGCAGATTCGTTCATCCTCCGCCCTGAGTTCCTTCCGCATGGATTCCCTTATATAGTCCATACCGTTATAGAACCCTTTCATCATTACGGAAAGAAGAAAACGCCCCCCTGGGGTGATAATTTTATGACCGCCGTCCGCCCTGCCCACGGCTCCTGCCGCCCTCAGCGCGGTGTACTCGAAGAACGGCCTGTACGAAGGCTCCGCGTGGAGGCCGAACATCTCCACCATCATCCGGTACTGCTTAACGGAGTGACTGCCGAAAGCTGTGCTCTTCACCACAGAGGACATGCCGGAGGCGACCCTCTCCGAATATTCCTTCAGTGAAAATGAATTGGCATACAGAGTTCCGTTCAGGAAGCTGAACGCCCCTGAGCCCAGCCCCACATATTCGCTGTGATCCACAACATATTCATCTATGAACTCTTTCTTTTTCAGAGCATAAGCCCATGAGGTTCGCTGGATGTAGGGGTCTGTCATGTTTTTCATTATTACGGAGAAAAGCTTCGCCTCGTTCTCATTTGTGGATTTGCCTATGGTTTCCCTCAGCTTCCTGCCCACAAACGGAGCGTACATCAGCGGATAGAACGTCACCTGCTGGGGGTTCAGCTCCCGCACAATGCGTATGTCCTCCAGAAGATCCTGCTCTGTCTGGCCGGGAAAGTTATACATGAGATCAACATTGACGATGGGAAAGTGCCTCAGTATCGCCCGCACTTTTTCATACTGCTCAGCACCCGTGCCGAACTTCTTAATGCGGCCGATGCTTTCCAGAAACCTGTCATTAAATGTCTGTATACCCACGGAGAGGCGGTCAATGCGCCCTTCGGTGTGCTTCATGCTTTCTTTGTCGATATGGTTAGGGTCGCTCTCGCAGGAAACTTCTGTTATGCCGAAAAGCTCTCTGGCGAGATCTATTGTTTTTGCAAGCTCATCCGGCAGGATGGATGTTGTGCCGCCGCCGAAGTAAGCGGAGTCAAAGCTGTAGCCAAGGCGCGCCGTCATCCGCATCTCATCCCTCAGGAGGCTGAAATAGCGTCTGGCGGTTTCCTCATGAAACTTAAACCTGTGGAAAGAACAGTAAGGGCAGAGAGTTACGCAGAAGGGAACGTGAAGATAAAGAAGATAGCTCCTGCTTTTGTCCGCTGGAGGAAGAACAGAAACATTGTCATCCGAAAAGCGGAGATAATGCTTCACCGCTGATTTCATAATCAGCCTTGCCGCTCCGGCGGCAAAGTTCCACCTTACGCCGCGGGAATCCGCCGCACAGGCATCCGATGCCGCACGTAAAAACGAGTTTTCCCTCGGGAACCCCGCCAAAATACACCCCCGTCAATAAACATCAGCCGCCTGACCGGGACGGCTGAGGTACCTTTAACACAGTTTATAAATGTTTAAAAAACATTTCATAAAGGGTAAGCATTATCTCCACAAGAATGAGGATAACTATATACCACTCAACCCTGAGAGAATGAGCGTTGTGCTGGAGGCCTAGCTGCTTCTCGGTAGTGTCGGTGACAAGCTTCAGCTTGCGCTCCAGAGCCTTGCTCCGCTCGATTATTTCAAACTCGTCCTCAAGCTTGAGGTAAAGCCGCTCAAGCTCCGGATGCTCCCAGAGAATCTCGGGCTTCTCGTTCACCTCAACACCGCCCACCATAGTATGCTGAATAAGCAGTGCGGAGCCTATGGTGCTGACAAGCTCCCTATATGTTCGGGTTTTTCCCATGCCGGACTTGAGGCGCATCGCAAGGGGCTCTATCTGCTGGAACACCTCGGACATCGCCGCCTCGTATCTTCCGAGAACAACACTTTTTGCAAGTATATCAGCCATTGTGAGCACATGCTGACGGGTAAGCTCCGCCAGACGGACATGATCCCCCTCAAACCTGTCCTCGTCCGAGCCTGTGTTGATGAACAGGCTCTCGCTCTCCACAGAGGGATTGGGCTCATCTATGAAAGGTTCCAGTTCGGAGAGAATGTCGTTTCTTTCCTTGTCGCTCAGGCCGACAGTAACAATCACGCCGAAGCGGAATATGACAACCCACTGGTTTTCACCCAGACGGAAGCTGAGCGGAAGGTGGGAGGTGCGTTCGCCGATTTCGATCCCTTTTGTCCTGATCTTCTCACTGACGGACATCGCCGTCATTACAAGTTGCATTTTTTCACCCGCCGATATAAAAAGTACAGATATTATAATATTATAGAACTTTATCCTGAACTATTCATCAGAATTTCGCCATTTTACAAAAAAATAAAACAAACCGCTCTGACAAAGGTGCCCGATGCGAAGATTTCTTACCCCTCCCGAAATGACCGAAACCATGCTGGAAACAGCGGCGGCGAAATGCGCCCTTCCCGCTTCCAGAGCCTTTGTTCTGGCTCTGCTGGCGGGAGCGTACATCGGCTTTGCAGCTCATCTGGCAACAATGGTGACCACGGGCAGCACGGAGTGGGTCGGGGTTCAGCGGTTTCTCACAGGAGCGGTGTTCTCCTTCGGGCTGATGCTGGCTGTTATTCCCGGATCTGAACTCTGGACGGGGAACACGATGATGATCGCAGGCGCGGCGGACGGGCGGTTCACCGCCTCTGACATGCTCCGAAGCTGGGTGATAGTTTACACAGGCAACCTTATCGGGGCAGTGCTCCTCGCCCTTATGGTGGTGAAGGGGACAGGGCTCACTGACGGGCAGTTCGGCGCAACCGCCATAAAGATAGCCTACGCCAAAACAAATGAACAGATTTACGGCATAGAGCATCAGTACGCCTATTTTTTCAGGGGGCTTCTCTGCAACTGGCTTGTGTGCCTCGCAATACTCATAGCCATGAGCGCGCAGGACATAGGCGGAAAAATCCTCGGCATCTTTTTTCCAATTATGGCCTTTGTCGCCAGCGGGTTTGAGCACTCCGTGGCTAATATGTACTTTATCCCTGCGGGAATATTCGCAAAATCCTTCCCCGCGGCAGTCACCGCCAGCGGGCTTGACGCCGCCTCCCTAAGCGCCCTGAACTGGGGGAGCATGTTCACCGGAAACATCATAGCGGTAACCCTCGGAAACCTTGTCGGCGGCGGGCTCATGACAGCCTGCGCCATGCTTTTCATACACGGCGGAAAAAAGAGGCTGTAGCGCTGTTAAATAAATATTGATTTGCTCATAAATAGGATTATAGTCTGATCTCGTCTGCCCGTTATATTTTTCAGATACGGGAATGAGGTACAGGCTTTGTTCCGCACAGTTTTTCTTCTGGTTTTATCCAACATTTTCATGACCTACGCATGGTACGGTCATCTCAAGACCCTCAGAGACAAACCGCTTCTGTTCGCTATTCTTGTTTCATGGGGCGTGGCCTTCTTCGAGTACTGCCTTCAGGTTCCGGCAAACAGGCACGGTTTCGGCATTTTCACACTGCCTCAGCTGAAGGTTATGCAGGAGATAATCACCATGGGCGTTTTCGCGGTCTTTGCGGTCTGGTATATGAACGTGCCGGTCACAAGAAACTTTTTTTACGCATCCATGTGTCTTGTGGGCGCTGCTTATTTCATATTCAGGGATGCGGCCGCCCTTCCTTAAAATTAACCTTGTTTAGGCTTGATAATTTGCCTCTGAAGGTAAAATATAGTGTTATGGACGAAAACATATGACAAGAAACATGGATCTGAGCATTCTCCCTCAGCCGGACGACACTTCCTGCGGTCCGACATGCCTCCACGCTGTTTATTCCTATTACGGCGAGGAAATCCCCCTTGCGGATCTCAGAAACGAGATAGCAGAGCTGGAGACAGGCGGCACACTTGCGGTGGTTCTAGGCCTGCACGCCCTGAAAAAAGGGTACAAGGTCACGATTTATTCCTACAATCTCGTTGTTTTTGACCCCACATGGTTCAGGCTTCCGCCCGAAGGAATAATAAATAAGCTCAAAAAGCAGATGGAAGTAAAACATGACAGGAAACTGAGGTATACTTCCAAAAAATATATCGAGTTTCTAACCCTCGGAGGCGAACTGAAATTTGCGGATCTCTCCCCTGCGCTTATCAGGAAGTATCTGGACAGGCAGACGCCCATAATAACCGCACTGAGCGCCACTTACCTTTACCGCAGCCCGAGGGAGATACCCGAGAACACAGACTATGACGACATAAAAGGCGAACCCTCCGGTCATTTCGTTGTCATAACCGGATACGACAAGCCTGCAAAGAAGGTAAGCGTGGCAGACCCCATGCTCCCCAACCCTTTTATGAAAACCAACCGCTACAGCGTGAGGATGACGCATCTTATAAACGCCATCCTGCTGGGTGTTCTTACATACGACGCCAAACTGCTGGTTATAGAAAAAAAAGAAACAGACGGTGATGTGCAGAAATGACAAACATTATAGTAGTTAACACGCCCTCAGAATGGAAGTTTGATACCCCCGACGCAAGAGTTGTCTCCGCATGGAACTACCTCACAGATCCCGAGTTCAACACTCTCAAGAAAGCAAAGGTATTCAACCTCTGCCGTTCTTACCAGTACCAGAGCTACGGGTATTATGTTTCTCTTCTGGCGGCGGCCAGAGGGCATATCCCGTATCCGAATGTCATGACCATTCAGGACTTCAAGTCCAAGGCTTTCGCGAAGCTGATCTCTGACGAGATCGATGAGCTGATACAGAAAAGCCTCGGACACCTCACATCAGACAACTTCACCCTGAGCATATATTTCGGCAGAAACCTCGCCAAAAGGTATGACAAGCTCAGCTCACGCCTTTTCGGCATGTTTGTCACCCCGATGGTCAGGGCGGATTTTGTGAAGCTCAAGGAAAAGTGGATGATCCACTCCATAGCTCCCATATCAATGAAGCAGGTTCCCGAGGAACACTTCGGCTTTGTTGAACAGGCCGCCAGAGAATTCTTTGTCCGCAAGCCCAGATCAGCCCACATGAAAAACTACCGTTTCGACCTTGCCATACTCACCAACCCTTCTGAAAAAACGCCCCCCTCTGACGATGTGGCTATTCAGAGATTCATTAAAGCGGCTGAGAAGGAAGGGGTGAGCACCGAGATAATCAGCAAGGACGACTACACGAGAATACCCGAATTTGACGCTCTTTTCATCAGGGAAACAACAAGCGTGAACCACCACACCTACCGCTTCTCCCGCAAGGCGGAGACGGAAGGGCTTGTGGTTATGGATGATCCGCTGTCCATTCTCCGCTGTACCAACAAGGTTTATCTCTCTGAACTGATGCAGAAAAATAAAATACCCACACCGAAAACCACAATTCTGCACAGGCACAACATGAACCACGCAAAGAAGGTTCTGCCCTTCCCCATAATCCTCAAACAGCCTGACAGCTCCTTCTCGCAGGGGGTTGTGAAGGTGCATGATGAAAAGGAATACAAGGCGGCAATGGAAAAGCTTCTGGATAAATCAGCCCTTGTGGTCGCGCAGGAGTTCATGCCCACCAGCTTTGACTGGCGTGTCGGCGTGATAGGCGGAAAAGCGATTTATGTCTGCCGCTACTTCATGCACGGAGACCACTGGCAGATTGTCGAGCGTGACGCAGACGGACAGCTCCACAACGGCAAGTTTGACACAATGCCCGTTGAGGAAGCTCCTGCGGGGGCGGTGGAGCTTGCCCTCAAGGCCACAAAATGCATAGGCAACTCCCTCTACGGCGTTGATATAAAACAGGTCGGAAAAAAGTTTTATGTGATAGAGGTGAATGACAACCCCAGCATAGAATCCGATGTTGAGGACAGCGTTCTCGGCAAAAAACTGTATGAGATAATCATAGGTGAATTTGTAAGCAGGCTTGTCGCCCGCAAGGTGAAATAATAATGTACGGACTTTTCTCCGTTTACGGAATCGAACTGGAGTACATGATTGTATCAAAAGACAGCCTGAATGTTCTCCCTGTGAGCGACAGGCTTCTGGCCGCCGCCGCGGGGGAAATTACCCAGAGCTTTGAACAGGGGGCGGTGGGCTGGTCCAATGAGCTTGTTCTGCATGTCATAGAGCTTAAAACCAACGGTCCCGCAAAGGACATACGCAGTCTTGACACTCAGTTTGCCGCAAGCGTAAGGGAGATAAACTCAATCCTCGGCGGGTTCGGGGGAATGCTGATGCCCGCCGCCATGCATCCGCTCATGAACCCCGATACGGATATGCACCTATGGAACCACGGCGACAAAGAGATATACGAAACATACAACAGAATATTCAACTGCAAGGGGCACGGCTGGTCAAATCTTCAGAGCACGCACATCAACCTCCCCTTCTCCACTGATGAGGAATTCGGCAGGCTCCATGCGGCGGTGCGTGTCCTCCTCCCTCTGATACCCGCTCTTGCCGCGAGCTCCCCCTTCCGCGAAGGGGAGCACACAGGCTGGCTGGATACAAGACTGGTTACCTACAGATACAACCAGAAGAAGATCCCCTCCATCACGGGGCAGGTTATACCTGAACCCTGCTTCTCATGGGAGGCGTATGAAAAAGGGATACTGGAACCCATGTACCGTGATATAGCGCCTTATGATCCCGAATGCATCCTTCAGGAGGAATGGCTGAACTCAAGGGGCGCCATAGCCAGATTTGACAGAAAAGCCATTGAAATCCGCCTTATGGACATACAGGAGTGCCCGAAAGCGGATCTCGCCGCCGTGTCTCTCATAGCCGAAACCCTGAAAAAGCTTGTCCGCTGTGAACGGAGCACTTATTCCGCACAGAAGGAGGCGGATCAGGCCATGCTTGTGGATCTCATGGATAAATGCGCCAAAGATGCCCGAAATGCGGATATTGAAAACTCCGCATATACAGCCCTGTTCGGCTTTGAAGGCAAAATGACGGCAGGTGAGCTCCTGCTGAGACTGGCGGAGGAAATGCCTGATGACGCTCCATACAAGACAGAGGCGGTTAAGCTGTGTTCGATAGATTCACTGGCGGAAAGGATAATGTCGCGCACGGGCAGCAGACCCTCGCCCGATAAGCTCAGGGAAGTTTACGGCGAGCTGGCCGTCTGTCTGGCGGAAAACAGATTTTTTCAGCCATGAGAATTATAATCACCTGCGAACATGCGGTGAATAGCGTTCCCTCCGAATTCACCAGTCTTTTCAGGGGGCATGAGGAGGTTTTGAGTTCTCACAGGGGATATGACGCAGGAGCGGCGCAGGCGGCGGAGCTTCTGGGCAGATTCCTTGACACTGCCCCCGTCATGGGGAACATCACCCGCCTTCTGATCGATCTTAACCGTTCACCGCACAACAGGACGCTTTTCTCCGAATTTTCCGGAAAACTCACCGTGCCTGAAAAACAAAGGCTTCTTGACGAATACCATGCTCCGTTCAGAAACAGAGTGCTTGAGGCCGCGGAAAAAGCGGAAAAACCCTTGCTCCATATCTCGGTGCATTCATTCACTCCCGTGCTTAACGGTGAAGTGCGCAAAGCGGACATAGGCATTCTCTACGACCCTGCGAGAGAGAGGGAAAAAACAGCGGCAGCCGTCCTCGCAGGCGCATTAAAGACACTGCCTTACAGGGTTATGAAAAACAGTCCCTATCAGGGAAAGTCTGACGGCACGGCGGCATGGCTGAGAAAGCTAATGCCCGGTTCGGAGTACGCGGGGATTGAACTTGAGCTCAACCAGAAGCTCCTCGCGGGCGGACGCTTTCCGGAAGAGATAATCCGGAAAACGGCCGAAGCGGCGGCAGGGATTCCCTGAACTTAAAAGTTGCTTTTTATTTTTTTAGTGATAATCTCCGCCGATGAAAATTAATTACAGCAATCCGCATTTTTTGATGCTTCTTTACACCGTTCTTGTTTCAGGATCATTTCACATAGGCCATGTGCTTGTAAATTACATGGACTCCACAGTGCTTACCTTTGTGCGGTTTCTGCTGGGTTCCGTGCTTTTCGGGATATATGTTTTTCCGAGATATGAGGTAAAACGCCCTTCCCTCAGCGATCTCGCCAGATACTTCGCCATAAGCGCCAGCATGATCTTCTACTTCTGGGCTATGTTTGAGGCTCTGCGCTATACGACTCCGCTCAACACTGCGATAACATACACCGTGGTTCCGCTGTTTTCGGCTGTTTACGGGATTTTCCTGCTCAGGGAGAGGGTTTCATTAAGGAAGTTCACTGTGCTGTTCGCCGCTATGCTCGGCGCTGTGTGGGTTATTATAGACGGTTCGCTCTCGAGGCTTGCGGAGCTTGACTTCAACAAAGGGGATGTAATCTTCCTCATCGGCTGTCTGTGCATCGGCCTGTATTCTCCGCTTTCCAAAAAGCTTCATAAGGGTGAGCCGATGCCTGTGCTGACTCTCTGGACTATGATAACCGGAACTGTCTGGCTTCTTCTGATCGCTAATGTGAAAATACTTGAGATAAACATCCGCCTGCTGGACACCGCTTTCTTCGCGGGAGTGGCGTATATAACGGTTTTCGCTACCATAGCCACCTTCTTCATTGTGCAGTATTCCAGCAAGCAGCTTCCGGTGAGCAAGGTGATGAGCTATATTTATCTGACCCCTGTATTCGTGATAATTATTCAGACTGCTATAGGCAAGGGGCTGCCGCACGCGGCGGTTATACCCGGTGTCGCGGCCTCGGTTGCCGCGACCTTCTATTTTCTGCGCTCCTAGGCGCTGGTTACCTTGTCCTTTCCTGACTTCTTTGCCTCGTAAAGGGCTTCATCCGCCCTTTTTATGAGGCTGTCCATGCTTTCGCCCGGAACATATTTCGCCACACCGCAGCTTACGGTGATCTTCTGAGCGCCGCCGCAGCTGATCAGGCTTATTCCGTTCCTTATCCTTTCCGCTATGGCAACGGCTATCTCCTCTCCGCCGTAGGCAAGGATTATGAACTCGTCCCCTCCCCAGCGGGCAAAAATATCCACCTGACGGATTTTTTCAAAGGCTGTGGCTGTTACTTTTTTGAGAATCTCATCCCCTGTGCTGTGTCCGCAGGTATCGTTTATCGCCTTGAAGCCGTCCAGATCGAAAAGAATAACTGAAAATGCCGTTCCGTTCCTCTCAGCGAAGGCCTCTGCCCGGCGGAATTCATTTTCAAAGGCCCGCCTGTTCAACAGTCCGGTGAGTTCATCTGTCGAGGCCATTTTTTCAAGCCTGCTCTGGAAGAAATTGACGGTGAAAATATTTATGAGGATGACAAGGATGCTCACGAAGAAACCCAGAAACATGTTCTGCCACAGGTTCTTGCGAAGACCCTCAAGTGATTTGCTCTGGTTGTTCTCCACAAAAAGGAACCAGTCCAGTTCCTCTATGTAGCGCACGGTGAGGAATATGTCGTCCCCGCCTCTTTTGTATTCGTAAAAGCCGGAAGCCTCGCTCACGGTGAGCGCTTCCTTTGCCACGCCGCTGAGCCCTTCTTCTCTGTATATGTTATCTGCGAGGGTTTTGCCCCCGGGGTACATCTGTATGTTGCCGTCTCTGTCCACAAGATATATGTCGCGGTCATACTTGACCTGATAAGCGCTGAGAAGATTTGTTATCCGCTGAAGCTCAAGCCCCACTCCGGTAACTCCGAGGAGGTTGTTGTCGTAGTCATTGAGCCTGTGGTTGATGAAAACAGTGAGAGTGTTCTCCTCCGCCTGATTCTCGTCTATCACTATGTCATAATCCTTATGCAGCGCCTTGAAGTCGTAATACCAGACATCATGCTCGTCGCCCATCTTGATTCTTTTCAGGACGCCGTCATGGTAATAGTATTTGCCGCTTCTCTCGGAAACAAAGAACGCGGTGAAGAAGCCGTACTTATTCTTTATTTCCTGAAGATATTTTTCCACCATGCCCATGCTCTGTTCGCCTTCCAGAACCCAGTCCTTCAGAAAGGTGTCGTGCGCCATAAGAGAGGAAACAAAAACAGGCCGCATAAGATCACGCTGAATCTCAGAGTAGATATTATCTCTCGTAAGGGGGAGAGAACCGTATATTTCATTCTCACGCATGGTCTTTTTTACGGAGAAATAATTAATGAGATTAACGCATAAAAAACCGGTGAAAAGGATAAAGCACAAAATAGTGATAAGCTTTGACTTAACAGAAACCGCCATTCGGAAATACCTCATTGTATGTTTCCATAAATATAGCATCGGACAAAAATAGTGAAGGAATATCGTATCCCGAGTGTAAAATAAATACCGAAAATACATTAGAAACCCCGGGGTGTGCGGAACACCCCCAAGGTTTTATGCGCTTTTGAAATTGAGCAGAAGCGCCGAGTTTACTATAACCGCAACCGAACCCAGATTGTGCACCAAAGCCCCCATGACAGGGTTCAGCAGTCCGCCCATGGCCATGAATATGGCGGCGAAATTCAGCACAAGAGAGAGGGTTATGTTTATATTGATGGTGGACATGGTTTTCCGTGCCAGTTTAAGCAGATGGGGCACAGCCTTTATGTCGTCCCCCACAAGGGCGGCATCCGCCGCCTCAACCGCAATATCACTGCCTATTCCGCCCATAGCCAGCCCCACATGGGCGCATTTGAGGGCGGGCGCGTCATTTATGCCGTCCCCTATCATGCAGACCATCTTTTTCTGTTTCTGATATTTGTCGATGTAGTACATCTTGTCTTCCGGCAGGCAGTCAAAGTGCACCTTGAATATGCCTGCACCCCTTGCTATATGTCCCGCCGCTTCCTGATGGTCTCCGGTGAGGAGGACGCTCTCAATGTTCAGTTCACCGAGCTTCCGAACCGTCTCGGCGGAATCTCCCCTGAGCGCATCGGCAAGGGCTATGAAGCCTGCCTCTTTCCCGTCGAGGGCAACATATATAACCGTGCACCCCTCTCTTCGGTGAAGAGAGGCGGCGCTTTTAAGTTTGTCCGAAAGAGATACGGAGTTTTCCGCCATCATCTCCGCATTGCCCGCCAGAACTGTTCTTCCGTCCACAACCGCCCTGACTCCCCTGCCTGCGGTCATAACAAAGTCATCAGGCTCCTTGAGCTGAGTTTTGAATCTGTTGCGGAAGCCCGTGACAACCGCTCTGCCAAGGGGATGCTCTGATCTGGATTCCGCGGCGGCGGCAAGCCCCAGAAGCTCTTCCTCAGACACGGCCGCATCAAAGCTCTCCACAGCGGAGACCTCAGGTCTGCCGTAAGTCAGGGTTCCTGTTTTATCGAAAGCGACTTTTGTGACCTTCGCCAGCCGCTCAAGGGCGTCACCCTCGCGGATGAGTATGCCGAACTTGGTGGCGTTGCCTATGCCCGCCATGATGGCTGTCGGTGTGGCAAGCACAAGGGCGCAGGGGCAGAAAACAACAAGGATAGTCACGGCGCGGATTATCTCGCCTGTCACAAACCATGTGCCCGCGGCGGAAACAAGGGCAATGACCACAATCCATGTAGCCCACCTGTCCGCTAGGCCGACTATCTTTGCCTTGCCCGCGTCCGCTGATTCCACAAGGCGGATCATCCTCTGGAGCGATGAATCCCCGCCCACTTTCACAGCCTTCATATCAAAAGCGCCGAACTGGTTCACTGTGCCGCTGGACACCTCATCCCCGACGCCTTTATCAACAGGGAGGGACTCTCCGGTCATAACCGACTGGTCTATGGATGTCTGTCCGGAAACTATAACCCCGTCTACGGCGACCGTCTCACCCGGAAGCACACGGAGCAGATCGCCCGCCTGCACCTCTTCGGCGGGGACAACCCTTTCGCCTCCGTCCGGCGATATTATCCTCGCCGTTCTGGGGGAAAGCTGAACAAGCTTCTCAATGCCCGCCCTGGCCTTTGCCACAGTGCGCTCTTCAAGCATGGCTCCCAGAGCCATAATGAAAGCAACCTCGCCCGCCGCGAAGGTTTCACCTATTATAACTGCGGCTGTGAGGGCGAGTGCCACAAGCACATCCGCCTTTATGTCAAATTCGGTTGCAAGGCCGATCACCGCACCCTTGATTATCGGCACTCCGCAAAGGAGAATAGCAGCCCACGCAGCGTCAAAAGGGAGGCTGCCTATCTCAAAAAAACTCACAACAAGGGACAGGCATGACAAAACCAGAAAAAGAACAGTCCGCTTATCCTCGTCCTTAAATAATTCCTTTATTTTTTCCATTAAAACCTAGCCTATTCTCGAAAAGTGCTCCACGGCTTTGGCAAATTCGGCTATGGTTCTGTCCGCGTTTCCGTGCTCTATCCCGTCACGGACGCAGTGCTGAAGATGCCCTTCCAGAACAAGCTGTCCGACCTTGTGCAGAGCGCTCTTGGCGGCGTTGATCTGTATAAGGATATCCTCGCATGGGACATCCTTATCAACCATATCCGAAATAGCCCTGAGCTGACCTTCGATCTTTTTTATTCGTGTGCGTATCTTCGGAACGTCCATACACTGACGCATTTTTACCTCCTACAGCTATGCCGGCTATACCCATAGGGGTATGGGTATAGTTACGCCTGTTTTCTGAGCGTGTCAATAAATTTATTTTGAACATCAAACTTTATTTTTCCGCAAAAGTCAGATTGAAAAATTCCGCCGACCTGATAAACTTTGATTCTTACTATTGCAGGCGGAAAAATGGAAAAACTCTCCAATGCTGTTGTTGAATTTTATGAAAAGCTCTCCTCATGGGAACACTCTGTCGTGAAAGACACTGGGCTCACCCTGCCCCAGATGCATACCATTGAAGTTCTGGGCAGCGGGGAACCGCTCCGGATGAAGGAGCTGGCGGAGAAAATGGGCATAACCACCGGAACTCTCACAGTGAATATAGATAAGCTGGTGAAACTGGGGTATGTGATCAGAAAACCGAACGAAACTGACAGAAGGTCTTACTATGTGGCGCTCTCGGAGGAAGGGGAGGAGATTTACCGCCGCCACCACGCACTGCACCTTGAACTCACGGAGGAGATCCTCAGCGAGCTGACACAGGAGGAGGGGCAGATTCTGGAAAAGCTCCTCACCAAAGCGATGCGGGCGTTCTAAAGCTTTTCGCCCGCCATTTCTAATATTATTGCGTATTCTTCCGCCGAAACGGGCTGAACGGAGAGGCGCATCCCTTTCTGAACAAGCTTCATCCCCTCAAGCCCGGGCATCATTTTTATATCTTTAAGCGTCACAGGCTTATCAAGCTTTTTAATGAACCTGATCTCCGTCATGAACCATCTCGGCTTTTCCTGCGGCGATTTGGGGTCGTAATATTTGCTTGATTTATCCCATGCGGTGAAGTCCGGCACGCTCTCCCCTGCGCACACCTCGGCCAGCCCGACAACCGCGGGCTCAGCCGTGTTTGAGTGATAAAAGAGAACCTTATCCCCTTTTTTCATCTCATTCATCATAAAGTTGCGCGCCTGATAGTTTCTTACCCCTTCCCAGAAGGTTTTCCCTTCCTTCGCCAGCCTGTCTATGGAGTAGGATTCCGGCTCGGACTTCATCAGCCAGTATTTCATTTATTTGCCGCCCCAGCGGTTTTTGTGCACTTTCGCCGCGTCAAACCTGTCGGCGGGGTGTCCTTTCGCATCGGAATAGCCTATTGCGATAAGCGCCATGGCGCGTATCTCTTCAGGAATCTTCAGCATCTCCTTCAGAGGTTTTTCAGTGTTCTCATTCGGAGCAAGCCCGCACCAGACAGCCTCAAGCCCCAGAGCCTGAGTGGCAAGGAGAATATTCTGCACAGCCGCCGCGCAGTCCTGCGGCCAGTAGCCTTTGTGCTTTTCCCTTGAAGGATCGGCGCAGACCACTATGCCCAGCGGAGCCTGAGAAAACATTGCCCCGTAAGGGTGTATGGAGGGGATCTCCCTCAGGGTTGACTCATCATCAATCACCACAAAAACCCACGGCTGCTGATTTCCCGCGGAGGGAGCGCTCATTGCCGCTTTAAGCAGTGTTTCGATTTTGTCTTTCTCCACCTTTTTCACAACGGAAAAACGCCTGATGCTTCTCCTGTTGAAAATAGCCTCAAGAATCTGCATACTTTCCTCCTTGAATAATCAGCCTTTCTGCTGTTCCTTAGCCCATGAATCCTTAAGGGAAACCGTTCTGTTGAACACGGGCTTTTCTTTTGATGTATCCGGATCCGCCACGAAGTAGCCCTGCCTGAGGAACTGGAAGGAGGTAAACTCCGCAGCCTCCGCCAGAGAAGGCTCGCCCCAGCACTCGGTAATTTTCAGTGAATCGGGGCTGATGTTCGCTGTGAAGTCCTGCCCTTCTTCCACGTCGTCGGGGTTTTCTTTTATGAACAGGTTGTCATACATGCGGACTTCGCACCTGACGGCGTGTTTTGCGCTCACCCAGTGGGACGTGCCCCTGACCTTGCGCCCGTCCTCAGTCCAGCCGCCTTTGCTTGCGGGGTCGTATGTGCAGTGGACTTCGGTCACATTGCCATCAGCATCCTTCACCACATTAACGCAGGTCACGTAGTATGCGTGCTTCAGCCTTATCTCCCCGCCGGGGAAAAGCCTGAAATATTTCTTCGGCGGGTTTTCCATGAAGTCTTCCCGCTCTATGTAGAGCTCTCTGGAAAAAGGGATCATCCTTTTGCCGTCCGCTTCGTTTTCGGGGTTGTTTTCCGCCTCCAGAAGCTCTTCTTTGTCTTCCGGATAGTTGACGATAACCATCTTGAGCGGGTCAATAACCGCCATGCGCCTGTGGGCGCGCTTGTTGAGGTCATCCCTCAGGCAGTTTTCAAGGAGGGAGTATTCGATTATGCTGTTGCTTTTGGAAACGCCGATCATGTCCGTGAACATGCGGATCGACTCCGGCGTGAAGCCCCTTCTCCGCAGACCTGCGATGGTTGGCATTCTGGGGTCGTCCCATCCGTTTACATATTTATCCTGCACGAGTCGGAGAAGCTTGCGCTTGCTCATTACGGTGTTGGTGAGATTCAGCCTCGCGAATTCTATCTGCTGGGGGTGGTACACGCCGAGTTTTTCCAGAAACCAGTCATAAAGAGGCCTGTGATCCTCGAACTCCAGTGTGCAGATCGAGTGGGTTATCCCCTCTATGGAATCCTCAAGCCCGTGGGCAAAGTCATACATAGGGTAAATGCACCAGTCGTTTCCGGTGTTGTGGTGTTCGGCGTGGGCTATGCGGTATATAACCGGATCACGCATGTTTATGTTCGGCGAGCTCATGTCAATTTTGGCTCTCAGAACCTTTTCGCCGTCTTTGAACTCACCTTTTTTCATGCGCTCAAGGAGGTCAAGGTTTTCCTCGACACTGCGGTTTCTGTAAGGGCTTTCCCTGCCGGGTTCGGTAAGCGAGCCCCTGTACTGTCTGATTTCCTCTGCCGTGAGGTCGTCCACAAACGCCAGTCCGTCCCTGACTAGCTGCACTGCGTATGCGTAAAACTTCCCGAAGTAGTCGGAGGCGAAATATTCCCTGTCCTCCCAGTCAAAACCGAGCCATTTCACATCGCGCCTGATCGATTCCACGTACTCCGTGTCCTCTTTCAGCGGGTTGGTATCGTCAAAACGGAGGTTGCATTTTCCGCCGAACTCCTCCGCCATTCCGAAGTTGAGGCAGATCGATTTCGCATGGCCTATGTGGAGATAGCCGTTAGGCTCAGGCGGGAAGCGGGTGTGCACCCTGCCCTCGTTTTTGCCTTCCTCAAGGTCTTTTATGATTATATTCCTGATAAAGTTGGAACCCTTGTAAGTTTCTTTTGACTCGTTCATCAGTTTCACCGCTTATTTTTTGTTAAACTCAAATATTAAGGGAAATTTACGCCGAATGCAACAGCGGACGGAAAAGGCTTGTTTATTGCAACAATCTGTTAATTCCTGCTTTACTTTCTTCAGCAGCACTATTATATTTTGTCACCATAATTTTCATTCGGAGATTCATATGCCCGACAGTTTATTCAGGACAGACCCAGCGACAGGCGATTTTAAGATTGAAATACCCGAGTTTTACAACTTCGGTTTTGATGTTATAGACAAAAGAGCGGAACTCACGCCGGACAAAACCGCCCTTATTTTCGTTGATACTGACGGCGAAACCGACATGCATTTTTCCTACAGAGATTTAAGCATAATGAGCGCAAGGTTCGCCCATGTCCTGAAAAAGCACGGGTTCAGAAAAGGGGACAAGCTCTATGTGATGATCCCCCGTGTGCCTGAGTGGTATGCGGTTATGCTCGGCTGTTTCAAGATGGGCGTTGTTCCCATGCCCGCACCGAAAATACTCCAGCCCAATGACATAAACTACCGCATAGCCGCTTCCGGAGCAAAGGGTGCGGCGGTTTATCATGACTGTCTGGAAAAAATGCAGAAATGCAATCTCAACAACCTAGAAGGGAAAATAGCCGTAGGCGCCGAATGCGAGGGCTGGATCTCCTATGAACAAGAAATGGAGAACGCACCAGCAGACTTCCGGAGGGAAGACGCCGAACCCACTGTCCCGACCGACCCGCTCATAATGTACTTCACCAGCGGAACAACCAAGTTCCCCCGCATGGTTCTGCATGATCAGACATACGCCCTCGGGCACTACATAACAGCCCGCTTCTGGCAGGACTTAACAGAGAACGACATCCACTGGACACTGAGCGACACAGGCTGGGGAAAAGCTGTCTGGGGCAAGATGTTCGGCCAGTGGATAATCGGCACAACGGTTCTCATGCACAATGCGGCCGACCACTTTGAGCCGGAAAAACACCTCTACATCATGGAAAAATACGGTGTGACAACCTTCTGCGCTCCCCCCACCGCCTACAGGATGATCATTCTTCAGGATCTCACACGGTATGACTTTTCAAAACTGCGCCACTCGGTAAGCGCGGGCGAACCGCTGAACCCCGAAGTCATACGCATCTGGAAGGAGCACACAGGAACAACCATATATGACGGCTACGGTCAGACGGAAACGGTGAACACCATCGCCAACTGCCCCGCATTTGAGATACGCTTCGGCAGCATGGGCAAACCCGCGCCGGGCTTCAATGTTGACATAGTTGATGATGACGGCCTTCCGCTTCCCGCAGGCGAAACGGGGCATATCGCCATTGAATGCGCCTCGAACCATCCCGTCGGCCTTTTCAGAGGCTATTACAACGATGAGGAAAGTACAAAGGAAGCCTTCCGCGGCGGCTGGTATTTCACCGGGGACAAAGCCTACAAGGATGCGGACGGCTACTTCTGGTTTGTAGGCAGAGCGGATGACGTAATCAAGGCAAGCGGCTACAGGGTAGGCCCCTTCGAAGTGGAAAGCGCGCTCCAGAGCCACGGCGCAGTTGCAGAAAACGCCGTTGTCGGCTCACCAGACCCTATCAGGGGCACAATTGTCAAAGCGTTCGTGGTGCTGAAAAAAGGGTATGAGCCGTCACCTGAATTAATAAAATCGCTTCAGGAGCACGTTAAAAAAGAGACCGCGCCGTATAAATATCCCAGAGAAATAGAGTTTGTGGATTCGCTCCCTAAAACCGTAAGTGGAAAAATCCGCAGGGTTGAACTCAGGCAGCGGGAAGAGGCAAAACACGCGGATATGGTGAAGGAATAGGTTCTGAGTGAACTGATTGTCAGCCCTTTCCTATGAAAAGGGCTGACAATATTATTTTAAAGCGTTTTATATCTGAGCCAGAGCCTGTGCGAAGTCTGTCTTGTCTTAACTATAAAAAATTCTCCCTCCATGGGAATTTTTTATACACGCTCGCGGCGGGATAAACCCGCCTTCGCCCGCACGGCGCGCTCCCGTCCATGGGAGCGGGGGAGCGGGGATCGTTTTATATCTGCGCCAGAGCCTGTGCGAAGTCTTCCTTAATGTCCTCAATGTGTTCTATGCCGACGGAGACGCGGATAAGCTCGTCAGGGGAGCCTGCGGCTTTTCTGCCTTCGCTGGTGAGCTGTCTGTGGCTGGTGCTTGCGGGGTGAGTGACGAGGGTGCGCACATCGGCGAAGTTTGCCACATGGTTAGCTATTTTAAGTGATTCAATCACCTTGACAGCCGCATCCAGACCGCCTTTCACGCCGAAGCTGAGCACTCCCGAGCCGCTCCCTTTCATATATTTATCCGCCCTTGCCTTATTGGGGCTGCCCTGAAGCGCGGGATAGTTCACCCACTCAACCTTTTCATGCCCCTGCAAAAACTGCGAGAGAGAGAGGGCGTTTTCAGAGTGAGACTTTATTCTCAGGTGCAGGGTTTCCAGACCCTGTAAAATGTAAAACGAATTCTGCGGTGAAATGCATCCGCCCGCATCACGCAGGGCTTCAACACGCACCTTCACTCCGAAGGCCGCCGCACCGAAGGTTTCCGCGAATTTAAGTCCGTGGTAACTGGGGTTCGGCTCGGTAAATGAGGGGAACCTTCCTGAGCCTGCCCAGTCGAATGTACCGAGATCGATCACCGCTCCGCCCATTGAGTTGGCGTGTCCGCCTATATATTTCGTCAGCGAGTGGATGACTATGTCCGCCCCGAAGTCCTTGGGACGGCAGAGAAGCGGAGTCGCCTGAGTGTTGTCCGCAATGAGCGGAAGCTTATGTTTTTTGGCTATGGCGCTCCACGCTTCGAAGTCTGCTATGTCGCATGACGGGTTGCTGATTGTTTCTATGAAAAGAGCCTTGGTTTTTTCGTTTATCGCCTTCTCCACCGCCTCAAGGTCATACTGGTCAACAATATTCACCTTAACTCCGAGGTTGCCGAGGAAGTAGGTGAAAAGGTTAACCGAACCGCCGTAAAGTCTGGATGAGGAAACAATTTCATCCCCCGCACCGGCGATAGCGCTTATTGCCGCGAACTCCGCAAAGTGGCCGGAAGATGTCACAACCGCGTGCACTCCGCCTTCAAGCTGGCAGAGCCTTTCCTCAAGAACTGCTGTCGTGGGGTTTGTTATGCGGGTGTAGATATGCCCGAACTCTTTTAAGTCAAATAGATTTCTGGCATGTTCAATATCGCGGAACTGGTAAGCGTTCGTCTGGTAGATAGGCACAGTGATAGAGCCGTTGTGCTCTTCGGGTTTATAGCCCCCTCTTACGGCTATGGTTTCCTGTCTGTACGGCATAGTTTCCTCCTCTGGATACCGGGGGACGGGGAAAATAACTCGGCTATAAAAAAACCCTGACCGTCAGGAACGATCAGGGGCTTATGAGTCTTATAACCGGAGAATCTGTCTCCGCCTATCTGCCCCTGAAAAATATAAAAGGGCGGGAGTTAGCACCTTTGCGCATTTAAACGCAGGGTTGCTGCGGCTTCGCTGGGCCCGTCCCTCAGCCGCTCTGGATAAGCATATAAGAAGCATAAACTATTATTTTCTTTTGTCAAGATAAAACCTATAGATTTACTATGCTTTCTATATCTCTTTAATAGATTGAAAAAGGAGTCGATTAGGGTATAATTCATTATACTTTCAAAAATACAGGTATTCTATGATAAACCGCAAACCGAAGATATCCATCCCCGCGCTCAATATGCTTAATGTGCTGTTTATCTCAGTATCTTTCATATTTCTTATCAGTTATTTCATATTTTACGAAGCCGAAAGGGAGTTTGAATCCCGTGCGGAAAACATCCGCGAAAGGTTTGTGGAAACACAGAAAATCAATATAAAAACCGAAATCGAACGTTCTGCCGCAAAAATAAGAAGTATGCGCATGATGCGCAGGGAAACAGTCAGAAACTTTCTGAAAAACCGCACGGAAAACGCGGAAAGCATACTCAAATCCCTTTACGGCGCAAAAGCCTCCCGTGAAATAATAATCCGCACCCTTGAAAGCATAAAGTGGGACTCAGGAACAGGCTATCTCTATGTCTTCGACAAATCAGGCACGTTTCTTTTTCACGGAGGAAACAGGGCGCTTGAGGGCACGAATATACAGAAAATAATCAGCGGGAACAAAGAGCTTGAGGCTTTTTACGCCGAGGTTAAGGAAAAAAACGAGGCCTTCGGCTCCTATGACTGGCTGAAGCCGGCGGAGAAATCCGGAGATCTCTACCCCAAAACAGCCTTCGCGAAGGCTGTGCCTGAGCTGGGGCTGTATATTGCGGCCGCATCATACACTGAGTTTCAGGACGCAGTCCTTCAGAAACACATCCTTGAACTGTTCAGGGAGGAACGCTTCGGCTACAACGACTACGGCTATTTCTTCATAATGGACAAAGACTATAAAATCATCATGCACCCTGTTGCCGGAGAGCTTCAAAACACAAGCACATTCGAAATAACCGACAGAAAAGGCAGAAACCTCGGGGCGCTCTTTTCCGCTGCGCTTCAGAAAACCGACTCCGCCTATGTCTCCTACCACTGGACTGCCCCCAAAGGCACAGAGCCGGAGGAGAAAGTGACCTTTCTGGCAAAAATTCCCGACTGGGACTGGGTTATCGGAACAGGCTTCTACTTCAGCGACTTCAACTCATACCTTGACAGAGAGCGCGGGGAGCTGAAGAGCATTTTCTATAAAGACCTGATAAGAATATCCTCAGTGCTGGCCGTCCTTCTTCTCATAACCTCGCTGATCAGCGCTTACATAAACATATATATCAGAAAAGTCGAGAAAAGCCGCCTGCGTGAAATGAACATGCTGGAGCAGTACAAGCTCGTTCTGGACGCCTCTTCCATAGTTTCCAAAACAGACACTCAGGGGCGCATCAACTATGTGAATGATAAATTCTGCGCCACCACCCTATACACAAAAGAGAACGTCATAGGCAGATCCCACAACATTGAGCGTCACCCAGCGACACCGAGGGAAACCTTCCGCAAGATGTGGGAAACCATAAGCAGAGGCGGCGTATGGCACGGTGTGCTGAAAAATAAAAAGGCAGACGGCACAAGCTATTTCAAAAGCGCCACGATTGTTCCTATCAAGGATGAGAACGGGCACATAATAGAATACATCTCCTCCGGTCAGGATATCACGGAGCTGATGGAAAACAGGGACAAGCTTGAGAACATTTTCAGCACCGATGTTCTCACAAGCCTCGGCAGCAGGATGAAGCTTCTTACTGATATAGAAAACACCGCCTCGCCGGTTCTCGGCCTCCTGGACATTGACAGCTTCAGTGCCATAAACGATCATTACGGCAATGCCACGGGGGATATAGTCATCCGCGAAGTGGGCTCCGGAATTTTCCGCAGGCTGAGCAGAAGACCCTACTCCTTTTACCGTGTAAACGCGGACACATTTGCGGTTCTCTCTGACGGAGCGGATATTGAGCATTTCAAAAGCGACATCAGAGACGTTCAGTACAGCATAACCGCATCCGGAGTGAAGGCGGGAACTGAGGAGATTCCGGTTACGCTGAGAAGCGGGATCGCCTTCGGCAGCAAAGATGTTCTGGCATACGCGGACATGGCGCTGAACAACGCAAAGGCCAGAAACGCCGATTCATACACATATGACCCGACGGACAGCCAGATGGCGGAAAACTACGGCAGGAACATAGCAGTCCTGAAAAGTATCTACGCCGCCATCAAAAATGACAGGGTTTTCCCTGTTTTCCAGCCTATATACAATATCGAAACAGGCCTCATAGAAAAATACGAATGCCTTATGCGCGCCGAGGATGAAGGCGGCAGGATTCTCACCCCCGGGGATTTTATGGAGATAAGCAAAAAGACCAGAATCTATCCCCGCCTGACGCTTATTATAATTGAAAAATCGATACAGAAATTCAAAAGCCTGCCCTATGAGTTTTCCATCAACCTCACAATAGAAGATCTGATGAACGATGAGACAATGGAATACCTTATCACCAGCGCGAAAAGCCATGATGTGCTGAACAGGCTTGTGATAGAAATTGTTGAGACGGAAGAGCTTCAGGGGTTTGAAGAGGTGCTCGTGCTTCTGAGGGAGTTCAAGAATCAGGGGATCAAAATCGCCATAGACGACTTCGGTTCAGGCTACTCAAACTTTGAATATCTTATTAAGCTCAACGCGGACTATGTGAAAATAGACGCAGGAATCATGAAGCATGTCCTTGAGGACGAACGGGCAACGGAGATTGTCCGCTCCATAGTAACCTTCGCCAGACAGACAGGGGTCAAGACCATAGCGGAGTTCATCAGCACCGAGGAGCTTCTGGCCGCTGCCGGAAGCCTCGGCGTGGACTATGCGCAGGGATACTACATCGGCAGACCCGAGCGTGAGCTGGCGGACTAGTCTTCGTATATCATCCTCACTGTCATGCCGCCGTCAACGGTGAAGCTCTGCCCTGTTATGAACCCTGCCTCCTCAGAAACCAGATAATAAGCAAGAGAAGCTATATCCTCCGCTTTTCCGACCCTGCCCGCCGGATGCTGGGCGCGGTCTCTTTCGGATGTTTTGTAACCGGAAACATTTATCCAGCCGGGGCAGATGCAGTTCACTCTGACATCAGGCCCGAGGCTGACGGCGGAGGCATGGGTCAGACCCAGAAGCCCGCCCTTTGAGGCGGCGTAGCTCTCTGAATTTTTTTCCGACTGAAAAGCCCTCGTGGAAGAAATATTCACCACGCTTCCACCCATCTTTCTCAGAAACGGGACGCAGTGTTTGGTCATGAGGAAGGCTCCGGTGAGATTCACCCCTATCACTCTGTTCCAGTCCTCGAGGCTCAGGTTTTCCAGAGGTTCGGTGAAAGGGTCTGCAATGCCCGCGTTATTTATAAGGGCATCGATTCTTCCGAATCTGCCCACGCACTTTTCCACACATTCCCTCACATCAGCCTCAGATGACACGTCAGCTATGGTGAAACCGACATCCGGCATTGCTTTCACAGCCTCGGCACATGCCGCGCCGTTTATGTCCGCAATGAAGACCGACCAGCCCTTCAGAGTGAAATATGAAGCGCAGCCAAGGCCGATGCCCTTCGCCCCGCCTGTGATAAGCACGCATTTTTTCATAGAAAATCCTCTTTTTAAGTGAATTTTTAACCCCTGACTCTGTCCGGATCTTGTTAAAAAAATTTACAGCATCAGAAATCAGAAGCAAATATCAGAATAAAATAATATAATAAACTCTCACTGATTAGGAGAATGATTTATGAAATACGCAGCAGTTTTATTTTTCTGCCTTTCCGCATTCACGGCATTTGCGGCGGAAACTGGCTTTAAAGGCGGCTTCACAAGCCCTGACAATCTCGGAGCAGTTTATTACGGAGCGGAAGTTTCCGAAACCTTTGACATGCCCGACAATCACAAACTGAAGATTTCCGCTGATTACAAGCTCACGGATTTCAGCGATACAGAAGGCTTCATGCCGGACACACTGACACAGGCATCTCTGGGGATTGACATAAAAGGTCCGGAGTATCTTTTCAATATAAAAGCAGGCGTATCCTCCGATGAGCCCTTTGAAGAATCAGACGGATATTTTGCGGGTGTCGTGGTCGCAAAAAACGTTTACGAAACAGGCCCCCACAAGCTCTATCTGGGTCTGGTCGCCTCCAGCAAGGAGATTCTGGAGGATATGCATGTTCTGCCCGCCTTCGGCTATTCCTACACCGCCCCGAACCTTTACATTCTGGCGGGTTCGCTTAATATGATAAAGTGGAAACCGGCGGAGAAGGTGAGCTTTGAGGCATCACTCTCCATTCTGGGACAGGGCAAAGTGAAGGGAACATACCATTGGAGCAGGGATTTCAGAACTTCTCTGGTATACTCTAATGACACAGACACATACTACCTCGGGGATGATTATCCGGGGGACGCCGAGCTCAAACTGCGCATCGCTTCCGTGAGCCTTGAGGCGGAAAAAGACATATACGAATACGCCCGGCTTATACTTTCCGCAGGAACAGTCACCAGCGCCAGATATTACATTCTGGATGATGACGAAGTCCTCCGTGATAAGAAAATAAACGGCGGAGCAATGGGAAGCGCCGAACTGCGCATAATGTTCTAGGAGGAATGATGGAGTTCTACCGCATACTTTCAAAAGCCTATGACGAGGTTTTCCCTTTTTCAGAAGCCACCTTCGCCTTTCTTAAAAAGCACGCCGCAGGGAACGTGCTTGACGTGGGCTGCGCCACAGGGGCTTATGTCAGAAAGTTTCATCAGGAAGGATTCAGCGCGGAAGGGATTGAGTATGTGTCCGAGCTCATAAAATACACCAAAGACATTCAGACAGGGGATATGCGCCGTCTGCCCGAGAGCTTCGGCGGCAGGTTCTCCCTTGTTTACTGCATAGGCAACACCCTTGCCCACTGCACAGACGCTTCGGACGCAGAAAATATCCTCGGCGGATTTGCCAGCACCCTGCAAAGCGGGGGAAAAGCGGTAATCCAGATACTCAACTACGCACGAATACTGAAGAAGCGTCCGGCGGAACTGCCCCTTATCGAAACTGACAGCGTAAGATTTGTGAGAAATTACAGCTACATGGAAAAAAATATAAAATTCACCGGAACGCTCACCGCAGAAGGACAGACGTCCTCATCCTCAGTCACCCTTTATCCGCTGACCCATGAGGAGCTTTCGCAGGCAGCTCTGAAAGCAGGCTTTTCATCATGCGTCCATTACGGAGACTTCGCAGGCACCCGCTTTGACGAATCGGAGAGCTTCATGCTTGTGAGCGTGCTGGGCAAATAGCAAAAGCCTTTATTAACATCAGTCCGTTAGGCCGTCGCATCAAAAAACTTTGATCACCCTTTCATGTTAAGGTTGTCAAATTTGTCAGGTTTCGGTTATATTCCTGTCAGATTTTTGTGATCCAAAGGAGCATCTAGTGACGTCATCAGACTGGTTTAACCTGATTACGGGACTGTTCGGCGGTCTCGGTCTTTTCATCTTCGGCATGAAGCTCATGTCCGAAGCGCTTCAGAAATCCGCAGGGCAGGGACTCAAGAAAGCCCTCGAAAAACTTACCAGCAACAGATTTGTGGGAACTTTTGTAGGACTTGCGGTCACCGCGATAGTTCAGAGCTCCTCCGCAACCACGGTAATGGTTGTGGGATTTGTAAACGCCGGTCTGATGAGCCTTACTCAGGCGCTCAGCGTTGTTCTGGGCGCAAACCTCGGCACAACAGTCACAGCGCAGCTTATCGCCTTTGACATTGAGGCAATGGCGCTTCCGGCCATCGCCGCGGGCATGATGCTTAAAATGTTCTCCAAGGATGTCATAAAGCAGTACTGGGGCGAAATTCTTCTGGGCTTCGGTATGCTTTTCATCGGAATGGAGATAATGAAGGACGGCTTTGTACCCCTGCGCAAAACAGACGGCTTCAGGGATATGTTCGTTTTCTTCTCCAGCAATCCGGTTCTGGCTGTCAGCGCAGGCGCGCTTCTTACCGTCATAGTACAGAGCTCCTCGGCGACAATAGGCATAACCATAGCTCTGGCAACCACAGGGCTCATAGACTTTTACGGCGCATGCGCCCTTGTTCTCGGTGAGAACATCGGCACAACAATCACAGCCAACCTTGCTGCCATAGGCACAAACCGCACAGCGAAGCAGGCGGCCTTCGGGCATTTCCTGTTTAACTTTCTGGGCGTTGTGTACATGCTGTTCATCCTGCGGTATCTGGTGGATTTTGTGAACATCATGACTCCGAACGACGCAGACTTTGTGGCAGCGGACGGCTCCAAGCCATATATAGCGCGCCACATAGCCAACCTGCACACAATGTTCAACCTGATCAACATGGTCGTTTTTCTTCCTTTCCTCCACTATCTAGCCAGACTTTGCGAAGTTATCATCAAGCCGGACAAACCGGATGAAAACAAAATGGTGCGCCTCAGCGACAATATAATGAGCACGCCTGCCATAGCGGTCGAACAGGCGAAGAAAGAGGTTCTGCGCATGTCAGGCTATGCGGGAAGCATGGTGGACGCAACCAGAAAATATCTTGTAGACGGCGATGAATCAGGCCTTGCGGATGTTAAAGTCTTTGAGGGGCATCTGGACACGTTCGACAAGGAGATATCCGCGTTCCTCGTTAAGCTGTCCATGAAAAACATCAGCCAGAACTCCGCAAACCAGATCAACAAGATGCACCATGTAGTCCATAATCTGGAAAAAATCGGCGACTATTCCGAAAGCATTTACAACTCAATCAAGAAAATCAAAAAGAAACAGATCGTCTTCAGCCCCGAAGCCAATGAAGAGCTTAAAAATATCTATGATGTCGTTCAGAGATTCTATAAGCACACAATGGACTGCTTCACCAGCTCCGCCTCAAGGATCGAGACAGAGGATGAGGACATCATAGACAGCATGAGAAAGCGTTTTAAGAAAAACCATGTGAAAAGGCTCAACGCAGGGGAATGCACGATAGACGCAGGACTTATTTATGTCGATATTCTCAACAGCCTTGAAAAAATAGGCGACCACACATTCAACATTGCTCAGGTTATCATGGCGGGTGAAAACGCTCCGCTCAGCAAACCCCAGTAAAAACTCATAACCCGCCCCTTATAATCTCCTAAGGGGCGGTTCTGTTCTCTCACCGCAGATCAAAAAAAGCATCAGTCAGGCTGGGTTATGCGCACCTTAAAGGTGTTTCCGCCCCTGCTGTTTGTCTCAAGGGTTATTCCGCCTCTGTAAAGCCTGCATATGTGCTTGACTATGGAAAGCCCCAGACCTGTGCTTGAAATATTTTTGTTTCTGGATTTTGAAACCGTGTAAAAGCGCTCGAAAATCCTCTCCCGCTCTTCGGCAGGTATGGCGGGACCGCCGTCCTCAACCTCGAGGCCGAACTCATCCGCGGTGCTGTTAATTTTCACATCTATAAAATATTTGCCTGAGTATGCCACCGCGTTTTCAATCAGGTTTGTCACAAGGCTTGAGAGATGCGCCCTGTTTATCCGCACAGGCACGCCTTCGGCGGAAATCCTTATTCCGGGCGCAAACTTGTCGGAATAATAGTCCCTCAGTTCCTCGGCGTATTCCCCGGGGTCTGTCTCCTCGCCTGCTTCAACGTCCTCTGCCGATGAAGATTCGTATCTGTGCAGTTCTATGACGTCATTAATGATCTGATTAAGCTGAGCCGTGCCCTTGTACACCTTGCCGAGGAACTTTTCCCTGTCCTCAGGCTTCATATCCGGATGCTCTATAAGAGTTTCCGCATAGCCCATCACAAGGGCGAGGGGTGTTTTAAGCTCGTGGGAAATATTTGTTATCAGCTCGCTCTTATATTTGCTGTAGCGTTCGCTGTCCGTTATATCAGTGAAAACAATTATCTTTGAACCCTCCATAAAACGGACGTAAAGCTCATAAACCGTATTCTGAAGCTCGTAGACCTTGGTGCAGTCAGTATCGTATGAAAGGATCTCCTTCGCGAGAACTATGGCATCCCTGTCCGTAACCTTATCCAGAACATCGTCCCCCTGATTGAGCGAACAGCCGAGTATTTTCTCCGCTTTTCTGTTGGCAAGCTCCACCCTTCCGTTTCCGTCCAGCTTCACTATCCCCTCTTCCAGAAGATTGACAAGACCGTTAAGCTTTTTCTTTTCCGCTTCAAGGATTGCCTTCTGCTTTTCAAGGGCGTTATACGTGCGGTATATCAGCCCCGCCACCTTGTCCATGAGCCTGCTTTTGAATATGGGAAAAACAGGCGGTCTTCCGCTTTCGATATCCTCGACAATCCTGCTGATTTTCACCACAGGCCTGCTCACACGGAGGCTGATAAACCAGAGAACGGCAAAAAGAACAGCAAAAAGACCGAAAAATGTGGCATAGGCCTGTTCCTGCATTTTTCTTTTCAGGCTTTCCACATAAAGCATAGGATAAGCTATGCGCAGGACATTCCCGCCTTGGCGGATCTCTTTGGCGTAATATATCATCCGCTGTCCGGTCGTCGCGCTGAAACGCTTCTCCACTCCCTCGCCTTTTATGAATGCTTCCTGAATTTCGGGGCGGGATTTGTGGTTTTCTATCTCCGGAACTGAATCTGCGGCCACATAGGAATCATCAATAACGACTCCATCGGGGCTGATCAGCGTTATCCTGAGCTGGGTTGAACGGCTTATGGATTCCAGATTTCCCCGTGCCTCGTGGGGCGGAAGCTCAAGAACTCCTGATGCGTTTATTATCTCCCATTTGTTCTTCATTTCATGAACAAGCTCATCCTCAGCATTGATAAGCAGCTGTTTCTGATAACTGAAAAACATGAGCAGGGTAACGCACATTACCGGAATTATGATGAAAGAAAAAAGACGAATGTATATTTTCACTTTACGCTCCTTGATTTAATTATCTCAAATTTTTATCCGTAAAAATTTGGGATACACGCTCGCGGTTTGCAGAAGCAAACCTTCGCTACGCACGGCACACCCAGCCTCCGCAATAACCTCCCCCTTTGTAAAAGGGGGACAGGAGGGGGATTTTATCCGCAAAGCAGACAGACGCACCGGCATCACTAATACAATTATTAACATGAAGACAGAATAAAATAAACCGTTCCGTGAGGGCGTTATCTGGTGAAGGACACCGTGAACCAAGCCCCGCCGCTGCTTCCGCAGGTGTAGGTTCCGCCGAGCTGTTTAACCAGATTCACAACGATGGGCAGACCCAGAGTGTCCAGAGCGCCTATCTCAAAGCCCTTGGGATAGCCGACTCCGTTGTCGCTGACAGTCATTGTGCAGAGACTGCCCTCGGTTCTGAATGAAAAGACCACTTCCGGGTTTTCGCTCTCTTCCACGAAGGCGTATTTGATGCTGTTCATAATCAGCTCATTCACTATGAGTCCGCAGCACATTATTGTGTCTATGGGGAGCGAGACGGGCTCGACCTCCTCCCTTATAACAATGGGAACCCGCTTCATGTTTTTGCGGATACTTTCAAAAAGGCTGTGGAAATAAGCATCCAGCCTCACCACAGACATATTCTCGGATTTGTAAAGCGACTGGTGCAGAAGCGCCATCGCCATTACCCTGCTTTCCGCCTCGGCCAGTGCCTCTTCTGTATCCCTTGAACTGCTCGCCTCTTTCTGCAGGCTGAGAAAGCTGCTTATGATCTGGAGGTTGTTCTTCACCCTGTGGTGTATCTCTTTAAGCAGTATCTCCTTTTCCTTCAGAGACCGCTTTATTGTTTCCCTGTTCTTTATCTGTTCCGTTATATCGTAATAGGAGATCACCGCGCCCTGAATCCTTCCGCCTTTCTTTATGGGCGCGGACAGAACCTCAACATCAATAAGCTCTCCGTCCTTACGGCGGAATATCTGCTCCTCTCTTCTTCTCTCTCCGTCGTTTATTGTGCTGTGAACCAGACAGTCGCCCTCGCTGAGAGACCCGCCATCCTTGTCCTTTCTGTGCATCAGCATGTGGTGGGATTTGCCCAGAAGTTCGTCCCTTGAGTATCCAGTGATATGTTCCGTCACGGGGTTTGCGAAAATAATCACTCCATCGCTGTCCAGCCCGAGAATCGCCTCTCCCGTGGAGGAGAGGATAGCCGCTTTCTGTTCGTTCAGCTCGTGCAGTTTATCCTTGTTTTCGGCAAGCTCGGACATCATGCCGTGAATCTTTCTGTAGCCGACGGCAAGAACGGCAAGCCCTATCAGCCATATCAGGGTGTGTGTTATTATTGAAAGAAGTATTTCATTATTTTCTATAGCCGAAAGCCTTTTCAGAGGAATGCTGACGCTTATGCCGCCTCTTATCTCGCCGACTTTGTAACCCTGAACGGCGTGACACTTCAGACAGCCCTCAACGGTAATGAAAGGACGCATAAAACGGAGCAGTTTTTCTCCGTCCACAACATCCACGGAGACATATTCCTGTGCGCCGCCGTAAAGTTTGGCGAGAGCGAGCTTCTCCCATGTGTCCGGCCTGTTCACAGGGTTAATGAGAATATCGCTGGTGAGATGCGTTTGTATAACGGAAGTATCCTGCGCCATTTCAAAGACCTGCCTGCTCATATAAGCTGGGTTGACCAGAGTGAGCTTCCTGCCGGACTCTGTGATAATGTCCCTGTCCTGAACATGGCTGAGATATGGGTTGGGCTTGA
>JBFWJG010000025.1:0-33963 GCA_050253335.1 Deferribacterales bacterium
GAAGAAGCCGATTACCGCTTCGAGCTCCTCGGTGGTCATTTCATCCGCCGGAGGCATCATGTCGTCATAGTTTTTCACAATCTGAACCGCCGGTTCTTTTATTGCTTTTCTGAGGTATTCCTCGTCAGTCTTGACAGTTTTTTCTGCGCCGTCTTCAAGGACTGTCACGTCACGGCCGTACATGTCCATGAAGCTGGGGCCGACAATTTCGCTTCCGTCCATGGAGTGGCAGTCAAGGCATCCGTATTTTTCGAGAACAAGGAGGCCTTCAGGCTTTTCGGAGTCCGCTTCGCCTGTTTCGACCCACTTTATGAATTCCTCTTTGGGAACAACAACGACTTTGGAGAGCATGTACGCATGTCTCGTTCCGCAGTATTCCGCGCAGAGGATGTCATACTGGGCGGCCTCGCCGCTGTTGAACCATGCGTAGGTCTGCATTCCGGGGACTGTGTCCATCTTGATTCTGAATGCGGGCACATAAAAGCTGTGGATAACGTCCACAGAGGTCATGTCAAGCTTAACCGGCGTGTTCTCCGGCACATAGAGCTTGTCGCTTGTGCGGCCGTCATCATAGATAAACTTCCATGACCACATGCGCGCCTCGACCTTCACGACCATCGAATCGGCGGGAGCCTCTCTCAGCGCCTTATAGCCTGTCCAGCCGAACCAGAACATGGCGAAAACCAGAATGGTGGGTATAACCGTCCACAGGGTTTCGGCTATCACGTTCCCTTCTATGTCGCTGGGGACGGGGTTCCTCTTTTTGCTGTAGCGGAAGAGGAACCAGAGCGTAACTGCGGTTATGAGAAACAGTATTGCGAATGACACGCCGAAGATGAACAGGAAAGCCTGATCAACCTTGCTTACGGCATCAACGAGATTATTTTCCATGAAACCGCCCCTTACCTGTACGCCACGTCAAGGAAGGTCATTCCTATGAATATGGCGAGAATTAAAAAACACATGAATACGATTGCCTTGATGAACCTGTTTTCGTATTTCAGGTGCATGAAAAACATAATTACAAACAGCGATTTCGCAGTGGCCAGCGCAAGCGCCACAACAACCTTGAAATAGCCGAAATCAACCCGTGTGGCTGCCACTGTGATAAAAGTGAGCAGAAGAAGCACAGCCAGAACGGATGTGAGCAGCTTTACGCTGAGAATGTGACCGTTATGTTCCGACATATCAGACCTCCTTCTACAGAACCAGGTAAAACAGCGGGAAAAGGAATATCCACACCAGATCCACAATGTGCCAGTAAAGTCCGGCGTTTTCCAGCTTTACAAAATCTTCCCTGTTGATGATGTCCCTTTTGAGGAAGTTCACCATGAACCCGAGAACAATCATGCCTATTACTACGTGTATGCCGTGCAGTCCCGTCATGATGTAATACAGGCCGAAGAATATGTTCTCCCCGTGAGGCAGTTCCGCCAGATGCGGGGAGGTGGGGTATATCCCGTGGCTGAACTTCGCTTTCCACTCAAAAAACTTGTTCACAAGGAACATGAGCGCCATGGCGATGGTGAGCCATGTGAAAAGCACGGCCTTCTTTTTATCTCCTTTCTGTATGAAGGAGATGGCAAGAGCCACAAAATAGCTGGACACAAGCAGAACAACCGTGTTCAGCGTGCCGATTATCACATCAAGCTCCTTTCCGCCGTCATGAAACTCCTGCGGGTACTTGGAGAGAAAAACCGAGTACAGGACAAAAAGCCCGCCGAAGAGCAAAACTTCCGTGAAAAGGAAGAGCCACATGCCGAGCTTTGCGCCGTGGTAGTCTTTATGAACGTGGTTATTACTCATCTCTTTCTACCCCCTTGTAGCTGTAGGGTTTGCCTGATGTATCGGGCTCTTTGTCGAAGTTGAGCAGAGGAGGAGGCGAGGGGACCTGCCATTCGAGAGTCGCCGCGCCCCAAGGGTTGCGGCCGACTTTTTTGCCGCTTCTTATTCCTCTGTAGAGGTTAAAGAACATAAGCAGAATGCCCGCTGCCAGTATCCACGAGCCGACAGTGGAGATGAAATGCCCCGTCTGATACTGCGGAAGGTAGTCGTAGTATCTTCTGGGCATACCCTCAAGACCGATGACGAACAGGGGCAGATAAAGCATGTTGAAGCCGATAAAAAGGATGCCGAATGCCCAGTTAGCTATGCTCTTGTTGTACATCCTGCCGTAGAACTTGGGCAGCCAGAAGTGCAGGGCGGCAAATAAACCGAAGCCTGTTCCGCCGAAGATTACATAATGGAAGTGGCTCACGACGAAGTAGGTGTCGTGCACGTGTACATCTGTTCCGGCGGAGCCGAGCACAAGACCCGTAAGACCGCCGACGGAGAACAGGAATATGAAGCCGAGCGCGTAAACCAGCGGCGGCTCAATGATTATCGAACCCTTATAGAGCGTTGCCACCCAGTTGAAAACCTTGATGGCTGAAGGTATTGCGACTATGAAAGTAAGCAGTGAGAATATCAGCACCGCCGTATCGCTCATTCCGGAGGTGAACATATGATGCGCCCAGACCAGAGAGCCTGCGAAGGCTATCATAAGGCTTGAGACCGCTATGGCCTTGTAGCCGAAGATGCTCTTGCGGGCAAAAGCGGGAATAATGTCGCTCACCACGCCCATTGCGGGGAGGATCATGATATACACCGCCGGATGTGAATATATCCAGAAAAGGTGCTGGTAAAGAATCGGGTCGCCGCCTTTGTTGGGGTCAAACAGACCTACTCCCAGAACCCTTTCCACAAAGATAAGCAGAACCGTTATCCCCAGAATCGGGGTGGCGAGAACCTGAATCCACCCTGTGGCGTAAAGAGACCAAGTGAAAAGGGGTATCTTTGTCCATGTTAGGCCGGGTGCGCGGAGACGGTGGATTGTGGTGATGAAGTTTATCCCTGTGAGGATGGAGGAAAAGCCTAGAACAAAGACCGCCAGCACCGCCACATTTACGTTTGTGGTGGTGAACTCGCTGAACGGCACATAGAATGTCCATCCGGTATCCGGCGCTCCGCCCCCTGTGAAGAGAGAGAAGAGGGCGGCAACTGTTCCGATGAGGTACAGCCACCATGAAAACAGGTTAAGCCGCGGAAAAGCCACATCCTCCGCGCCGAGCTGAATGGGGAGCACAAGGTTCCCTATTGCTGCGGGGATACTGGGGATCACCACTATGAATATCATGATCACCCCGTGGAGAGTGAAGACTGCGTTGTATGTCTGGGCTTCCATGATTGTTCTGCCCGGCGCAATGAGCTCAAGCCTTATGAGCAGGCCAAGGCACACGCCGACAATGAACATTCCCAGAACCATGTAGAGATACATAAGCCCGATGCGCTTATGATCCGTGGTTAAGAGCCAGCTCATGATCCCTTTTCTGTGGCTGCCCGAGTCTTCGAAAAAACTCGGTAAAGCAGTCGAATTATTACTCATACATTTTCCTCCCGAGTTCCCTTTACTTTTTCTTCTTTTTGCCGCCGAAAACGAGGAAGGCGGCGAAGGCGGCGAGGGTGAGGATAATTACCACACCGGAAACCTTCATTATATCAAAGACATATTTCTTTCCTTCCTGATCATAGCTGAAGCAGAAGGAGACAATTTTTTTAACGGAGAGTCCCGGTGTTTCGTTTTCTGCCTCAACCATGGCCATAGTAAGCTCAAAGGGGAGAATTTTTGTTCCGTAAAGGTAGCGTATAAGCTTTCCCGATTCCGAAACCGCAAACACCGCCACAGGGTGGGCGAAGTCCTTGTCCACTCTTTTGAACCTGTATCCTGCGGAATCCAGAAAAGCCTTGATGTTCTCTCTTGTTCCGGTGAGGAATATCCAGCCCTCAGGAGCTATTTTTCCGTCTGCCGCTTTGAGATAGTTGCGCTTCTTGTCTGCGGCAATTTCCGGAGTGTCGTTTTCGTCAAAGCTGAATGAAATAACCTGATAGGTTTTTCCCGCCTCCATCTTTATCTGAGGAATGATGGAAGAGAGGTTTGACTGAAGGAAGTTGCAGACATTCGGACAGTTGAAGTAAACAGGCGCAATGATAGTCGGCTTGTCGATAAGTTCGCGCATGGTTACTGTTCTGCCTTCGGAGTCAGTGAAAGGGATGTCCAGCGCTATCACTTCGCCGAGCTTTTCGGTCACTCCCGCTTCACTTTGCGCTTCCGGAGCCGGTTCCTTGTGGACGTGCTCTTCCTTTTTGTCCCCGTCTGCGTTATGGCCATGCTCCGCCCCCCATAGAGGGAGGCAGAGCGCGAATACTGCTAATGTAATTAAAAGCTTTTTCATGCGGATTTATCAGAACTTGGACATATAGTCCGCGAGGGCTTTCATGTCCTCGGGAGAGAGGCCCGCGGCCATTCTCTGCATTGTTGCTTTCTTTTCCCCGCCGTAGGAGCCGTCCTTATAGCCGGCGAGCTTCTTCTCAAGGTCGGCCGGGCTCTGTCCCTTTATTGCAGCCTTAGCTCCTGCGGGAACCTTGGAGCCGTCCGCCCCGTGACAGGCTTTACACTTATTGTAAAGAGCCGCTCCGTCGGAAGCTGCAAATGCCATTGCGAAAGTTGTTACGATAAACGCGGATGCTAAAAGTGTTTTTTTCATTTTTCCACCTCTTATGAAAAGAAAGTACTGGTTTAATTCTACACTCAAAAGGTGTTAAATCAAATGGGATTTTCATTGTTTTACAAGATTAATGGGATATGAGAGCAGGTTTATAACCGGATTTGTGAACTTTTCCCGTTTATGCGGTACATAGCTTAAACAAGGAGGATGAGTATGAGGTTAAGTGTTATTTTGGCGGCGGTTTTCATGTTTGTCGCAACAGGGGCATTTGCCGCGGCGCCTGCTCTCTCAGGCTGTGAGACAGTCTCTGTTAAGACAGGAAAGGAGTCCGCGAAGGAGATCTCCCGTCTGCACGGAAAGGAGATTGAATTCGAAAGCTCATATGTCGCTGAATACAAATGCGGTAACGACCCTGTGATTATCTGGGCTTCCTTCTCAAAAACAAAGGAAGAGGCAAAAACGCTTTTTAAGCTGATGGATGATAAAATGCCCGCCAGTCAGGCGTTCAGAAACCTTATGAGGATGAAGACCGACGGCTTTGATGTGGCCTACGTCACGGGGATGGGGATGGACAACTACTATTTTCTGGACGGAAAGGGGAACTACTGGCTTGCGGCAACGGGCAGGGACACCTTCACGCTTCTTAAAAAGCTCACCGGAACTCTGAAACAGAGCCGTTAAAAAGCATAAGCGCGCAGCTGACTGCCAGAAGGTCGGCTGCGCCGCCCATTGTGAGTCTTATTGATTTGTAGTATTCGTTTCTTTCTTCCAGCCACGGGATGTGGGAGTCCGATTTCAGAAGCTCATGGAGCGTCCGCCCGTCATTTCTGATGATTTCAAGCCCTTCCATGCCGCACCTGTGCAGGGCTGTTGTGTCCTCCACCGTCCGCATGAGGGCGGCGAGCCCTGCGAACCTTGTCCGTTCGGTGCATCCGCTTTCTGCGTATTCTTTTTCCATGGCGGGGAGTGCACTCTCAAACACGGAGGGCAGACCGTTCAGACATTCGCCTGTTATTCCGCCTGCGCCGTATATCCGCCGTGCGGTTTCGCCGTTGGATTCCGGCAGGGCGGATGTGAAGAACCCTTCTGATATTTCTTTTATCTCCCTGCGGAGGTCATCCCCTCTGAACGAGGCGAACAGAACAAGACCGCTGAGGAAAATGTAGCCCTTGTGGGCGTTGCTTCCGCAGATCTCATGCATTCGTTTCTCCGCCGCAAGTCCGGCAGAGCGCAGTTCGGCAATGTCCGCACCGCTCATTGCGACTTCGGCAAGTTCATGATAATACAGAGGAAGAACTGAGACTGAGAGGAGCATCCCCGCATAGGAGAGATCCTCATGTGAGCCGCTGTCAGACCTGTCCACAAGGCCGGGCTTGGGGGAGAGGTCAAGCTCCGCCTTTGCCCCCTGAGTGAGGCAGTCAGAAATTTTTGTTATGAAAGCCGCTGAGGAGTTCTTCAGCGGCGCCGACAGCTTCCGCATGGGTGTGTTTCTCCGTTCTGATGCAGTCGGCGGCGCTTTCGCCGCAAATGAGGCATTTTCTTCTGCCCATGCCCGCTTCCGCCCGCCCGAATGCCTTTGTTCCGCTGTATATGTCTATGTCCAGAAGACGGCAGAAGGGGTGAAGCTCTTCCAGAGTCACCCCTGCCTTTTTCATTTCAGAGGGGTTAAGGGAGGTTTTCATGAAAACCGCTCTGCCTGCCGCATCCTGTACTGTTCTTACGGTTTCTGCGCCTGTGAGCCTTGTCAGCTCATTTTCAGCCCATGAGATCAGCGCGTCCGCCTTTGTCTTATCCTCCCCCGGCATGTTGGAGGAGATGACAATCAGGGAGCCGCCGCCGTTGCTTAGTTCGGCAGTCAGGCTCCATCTGGCGTCACGGGCAGCGAGCAGTTTATTCCTTAACTCTTCTGACCGTGTCAATTATGCTTCCGTCCCTGTATTCCACAAGGGCGATTATGTCATCTGTAAATTCCACAGGGCGCGGCACGCCTGTTATCTGGGTTATCTCTCTGCGGAGGTCGTTTATATCCTTAACGGGCATCTTCGCTTTTATCAGTTCCTTTTTGAGGTCTTCATGCTTGCTGTTCACCGCTATGCCCCGTTCGGTGACTATCACGTCTATGTTCTCGCCGGGGGTGGTGACTGTTGTAACCTTATCAAGGATAATGGGCAGACGGCCTCTTATGGAGGGGGCAACTATTATGGCAAGCTTCGCGCCCGCCGCCGTGTCTGTGTGCCCGCCTGTGTTGTGGAGGAGATAGCCGTTTGACTCTGTGTTCACGTTTACGTTGAAGTCGACATCCACTTCCGTAGCGCCGAGGATAACCGCATCCAGCCTGTTCACCACCGCCCCGCAGTTGAACGGGTTGGCGTAGGTGTCTGCGCTTATCTCCTGATGGCGCATGTTTCTGCTGATGGATTCCACGGCTTTAAGGTCGAAGCACTGAACATCAAGCAGGGTTTCAAACAGCCCTTCCTCAAGCATATCAACGAAATATCCCGTGATTCCTCCGGAGCCGAATGAACCTTTTATCTTCTCCTCAAGCATCATGCGGCGCACATTGTCCGCAACGGCGAGGGATGTTCCTCCTGCACCGGTCTGGAAGGAGAAACCGTTTTTAAGCAGGCCGGAAGCTCTGATCACCTCGGCGGCGTATTTTGCTATCATTAGCCCTATGGGGTCTTTGGTTACCCTTGTGGTGGTGGAGACAATCTTCTTGGGGTCGCCTAGTGTTTCTACCTGCACCACGAAGTCAACGCATGTCTGGGGTATGCTCACCGGACATACGGGGTAGGGGACGAGGTTGTCCGTAACGGCGACGACGGTTTTCGCGTAGCGCGCGTCAACATGGGAATAACCGAGGCTTCCGCAGGCGGACGGGCCGGAATAGCCGTTCATATTGCCGTATTCATCACAGCAGGGTGCGCCTATGAAAGCCACATCCACAACAACCTCTCCGGTCATCATGGATCTTGCGCGCCCGCCGTGGCTCCGCACTATTATGGGGCATTCCAGCTCGCCTCTGGAGGCGGCTTCGCCCACAGGGCCGTTCACGCCGCACTCAAGGCTTGTTATCACCCCTTTTTTTATGTAGGGGATAATCTCCGCATGCACGGGGTGCACCGAGCTTGAGGCGATTGTTATATTGCGTATGCCGAGGGCGTCTATTTCTTTCACCACCTGATTGAGGATGCTGTCCCCGTTTCTCAGGTGGTGGTGTGTTGCTATTGTCATTCCGTCTTTCAGTCCGGAGGCGGTTATCGCCTCACGCAGGCTGCCCAAAAGCTTCTTTTCTCCGGGGCGGACTATCTTAACGGGGCGGGCGTATTCTGTTCCCTGCGGGGTGAGCAGGGCGGCGGAGTTGTATGGGGTGCGTTTTATCCCGTTGAAAACCTCGGGGACTAATCTGCCGAGACTATTTAGCGCCATAGATCACCTCGTCTGAAATTTCATAGTCAATAAGACCCAAAGACGCGGCGGTCTTCAGCACGTTTGATGAACGCTTCACTATGGGCGCGTCTATCATTTTTCCTTTGAGCGAGATAACTCCCGTTCCCATCTCCCTTGCCTTGAGGATCGCATCTATCACCTCAAGGGCGAAGTCTATCTCCTCCTTAGTGGGGGCGAAAACCTTGTGCACTATGTCTATCTGGCGGGGGTTGACGAGGGATTTCCCCGTAAAGCCCAGCTTCTTGCTGAGGCGGACTTCCTTCTCGAAGCTTTCCTCATCGTTCACATCGGGGAAGATGGTGTCTATGGCCTGAATGCCCGCCGCCTTCGCCGCCCAGATAACACGGGTTCTGGCGTGGAAGAGCTCCTCGCCTGTTTTGCTTCTTTCTATGCCCATGCTCGCTGTGTAGTCCTCCGCGCCGAAGGCGAGGGCTATGACCCTTGAGGAGCATTTGGCTATTTTTATGCAGTTGATCACACCCTGCGCGCTTTCGATGGAGGGGATAATCTTGAATGTTCCCAGTTCAATGCCGAAGTTTTCCTCGCACTCGGTGAGGAAGGTGTCGAGCCTTTCCACAATCTCGGGCGTGTCCGCCTTGGGCAGGCGCACACCGTCCGGCAGGGCGGGAAGAACCGTTCTGAGGTCGTCATAACCCCATTCGGTGTCCAGAGGGTTTATGCGGTAGAAGATCTCTTTGTTTCTGTCTTTGTAGTTTTCAAGAAAACTGCGCACAAGGAGCCTTGCGGCGTCTTTTTCGTTGAGTGGCACAGCGTCTTCAAGGTCTATGAAAACACAGTCGCAGTTGAAAATGGGGATGTTCTGAAGCATGGACGGCATGTTGCCCGGAACATAAAGCAGTGTTCTTCTTAAAGCCGCGGCGTTACTCATGTTCTTCCTCAATGAATATTGTGGCTGTTCCGCCTGTTTTGGAGTAGTGGCGTTCTATGCCTTCTGTGTGGAGCTCGGAGATCATTATCTCGCAGGAGGCGAAAACCTTCGCGGAGAATAAGTGCCCGCCGATGACCTCGCCGGATGATTTTGACATCTGTATGTGCAGGTGGCAGTCTGTTCTGCCGGATGCGTCAGGGAAGAAGTTTCCGCTCAGCCCCAGCAGTTCCAGCGGGCCTTCGATATTGTGCACGGTCATTCTGGGAACAGTGATGGGAAGCTTGGCGCCCGCTTTTATTCCCCTGAACTTCACATCCGTGACAGAGCCCAGAGCGGAAGTTACAACGGCGTGATCTATACCTATCTCCCTCACTGTCGCGGCGAGTTTTTCAACCAGATCCTCGCCCGGCTGGATTTTAATAATGAAGGTGCGCAGGAGTTTCGCTTCTTTGTACCAGACGGATTTCATGCTTTCTGCTCCTTTGCCCTGTTTATCACAGCTTCAACGCGTGCGGCTATGGCGTAGTCCAGAGCGCCTCTGTCCTTTATGCGGAAAATTCCCGCCGTGATCCCCATGCGGCTGATAACCTCGGTTATCTTCGCCCTGATGAGGTGTTCGTACTGTTTTGCCACTGTGGAATCAATCTCGATGACGAGTTCATCCCCCGGCTCCGCGAAAACCATTATATCGCTGGACTGCATTGTCCCTGCCTGCGCTCTTCTGGCTATTTTCATTTTCGACCGTCCTTTATTTTGAGCTTTTGCAGAATTCTTCGGCTCTTGCCCGCAGCATGTCCCTGTTTTTCACAAGGTATGCATATGTTGTTTCGGGTACAAGGTTTTTCATTTCGTCATCTTTTCCGGCAAAGAGGAGCCTGCGCACTGTGGATGCGCTTATGAGGGTTTCGCCGGAGGCTTTTCTCTGAATTTCCACCAGCTTGATGCCGTATTCGGGCATGACTCGCTTCATCGCCTCGTTGTAAAGAGAGGTGAACTCGCACAGGGGTTCCTCTCCGACGTATCTTTTTATTATATTAAATGCAGGGGCGAAATGCTGTCCGAAAATGCGCAGGTCGGTTTCTATCTGCTGTTTTGTAACCTGTTCCTTGTTTTTGAGGAAGTATGAGGGGAAGGTTATGCGGCTTACCGCGTAGTCGCCGGAGGGGATGACATAGACATTTTTAAGATCCGCTGTGCCGCGCCTTACAAGGTCGAGCCTGTCCTGATAGGGGACGACTGACTTATCCTCCTGCACCACGAAAACGTAAACAAAGTCAGATTCAGCGGCGGCTGTTTCTATAAGGTGTCTGTGCCCCTTTGTGAAGGGGTTGCAGTTCATGACAAGGCCTGAGTTCCTGCCGTGGCGGGCCAGATTTTTCAGGTTTGCCAGATAATTTTTTATGCTTTTGCCGAATTCCAGAACGGCAACCTTATCGGTTGTGCATAATCTGGTGAAGTTCAGGCTTTCAAAATGAAGTGCGTACATGGGCTTCGTGAATACGAAAAGGTGATCGCAACCTGCCTGAAAAGCGTCTGTTATGAGTGCGTTTATGATTTCGGAGAATGCGCCTGTGCTCTGATATTCCTCATCCACAGCGACCATTTTCAGAATGTTATGGTCTCTGGCGCCTGCGGCAGTGAGGCGGCCGTCTTCATAGATGCCCAGAAAAACTTCGTGGGCGGGGTCATAGTCAAGCCCTGCGTCTTTCAGAAGGCTGACTGCTTCGCGGATCTGTGCTTCGCCTGTGATATAGCTGTGCATGTCCTACCTTATGGTATTTTCCAAAATCTATATAGCATTGTTTTGTTTTCAGAGCAATGGGGCAATAAAGGAATTATAGGTTTTTCTTATCCGTTCTATCGGGCTTATGAATTAACGTGCGTTTGCTGTAATGTTTTCCGAAAGTATTTCAATGACTTCCACACCTCCGCAGCTTGATTTGATTATTTTGTTTACTGAGATTTTGAGGCTGTACTCTCCGGCTCTGTCAAAATTCAGGATGAGGCTTCCGTTGTCCTCCGATGCGTGCACCCCTTCCTCCGGTTTTACGCTCACAGTGTAAAATTCGCCTCCGCCGGTCTTTGCCTGCGGTATTTTCACATGTGTTTTCACTGCTGTTCCCGCCGCTGTCTCGTAATCCGCCGCGCACAGGGTTAGTGAAGCAAGTAAAAAGAAAAGGATTAGGAATGCTTTCATTCTGCGGCTCCTGAAAAGAGATAAGCCGGGTGCGTCACACCCGGCTTTCAGATATGCTGTTCAGATGGAACTATAAATCCTTCTCGTTCAGAACGAGTTTGGGTCTGGACGCTTCCACGAACCTTGTGGAGGGGTTCAGCTCCTCAAATTTTTCAAACCCCGCCGGATACTGCTTCACATAGTCGGGGAGTTTATCGCCTGTTATTTCTGTCAGGCTAAGCGCACCTGCTGGGCAGCCCTGAACACAGGCGGGGAGAAGCCCTGCGTCAATACGCTCAACGCACATACTGCATTTTTCCGCACGCTGAAGCACTGTGTTGTCCGCAGGAGCTCCGTATGAACAGGCTTCTATGCACTGGCGGCAGTACACGCATTTGTCGGCGGAGTGGACAACTATGCCGTCCTTCTCCCTCTTCACATGCGCCCCGACCGGGCACACTTCCACGCACACGGGTGATGCGCAGTGGTTGCACGCCAGAGAGTAAAAGGCTCTGTCCCTGTGCGGGTAGTCCTTCTGAGCGAGGGGCTGAAGCTTTCTCCATACCACGCCTTTTTCCTGATGGTACTGGTTTTTACATGCCATGGCGCAGGAGTAGCAGCCGATGCACTTTTTGGAATTTACAAGGAATGCGAGCTGTTTTTTCATATCCGTTTCTCCTTACGCCTTGGCTATTTCTGCGAACTGGTCGTGTATGGCAACGCCCGGTGCGCCTGTTTTGAATGTTCCCATGTCCGCTTCGGCATCGTCCACCAGCTCCTGAACATTGAAGTCTGTTTTGCCGCCGAACCATGCCTCATAAAGCACGAGGACATCCTCCGCTATTATGTCTGTGATTCTCGCCTTTACGGTTACACTGCCTGTTTTGTTGGTGAGCTTCACCGTTTCGCCGTCTTTTATCCCTTTCTTAGCCGCCGCCTTGGGGTTGATGTATACATAAGGCTCAGGGTTGAAGTCGCGCATGTAGTCAAGGTTGTTGAACTGAGAGTGCAGGCCGAACTGCGTGTGCGGGGTGAGCACACGGAACCTGTCGTATGCCTTTCTCGGCGCTTTATATTCGGGGAGCTTGGAGTGTCCGTATTCCGCCGCGAGGTCTGAGCTGAACTCGTATTTCCCTGACGGGGTGCCGAATTTCAGGTCGTTCCATGACGCGCTGGAGGGGAGCTGAGCCTTGCGGGGGCCTTTTTTCAGGTCTTCCCAGCTTTTGATTCCGAACAGCTTGTGGATTCCGTCGTTAAACTCCTTTTCCATCCAGACTCTGGTGTCTGTTATCTGCGGGAATGTGCAGGAACCCGCCTCAAGCTCGTTCATTTTTTTGGAGAGCATGGCGGCTATCTGGAGGTCGGATTTGGCTTCGTACTGCTCCGGTATTGCTTTCTCATTAAGCCCTATCCAGTAATGCCAGTAGGAAACATTGACCGTGTATTCCTCAAACAGAGTGGTGCAGGGGAGAACAATGTCGGAATTTTCAACAGTCTCGTTGAAGAACTGATCCACGGTTACAACCATCTCCAGCTTGTCGAACGCCTTTTTCAGCTTGTTGCGGTCAAAGTCCTGCGCAAACGGGTTTTTGCAGGCAACCCAGAGGAGCCTTATGGGCGGTTCGTTTGTGGTGAGGATTGATTCTGCTATCTTGTTGATGTTTATCGTTCTGTCGGAATAGGCCGCCTGTTTGCTTTCTGTTTTGTCAAACTCGCTCTTGATTTTGTCCTTGCCGAGGTAGCCCACTGAGCCTTCCGGCTGTTTCTGCACCATGGCGTTATAGTTGAAGCCCCATGTGTGAAGGTGGCCGTATCTCGCTCCGCCTCCTTCAACGCCTATGTTGCCTGTCATAGCCGCGACAGCGTCAATGGCGCGGACATTCACCCCGCCGTTCGCATGGCGCTGGAGGCCGTAGCCCGCCCAGATTGTGGCGGGTTTTGCTGATGCGAACTCCTCTGCAATCTGTCTGATTATTTTTGCGGGAACGCCGGATTTTTTGGCTGCCCACTCGACTGTCACATTCTTTTTCAGGTATGCGGCAAATTCTTCAAAGCCTTTGCTGTGCTTTTCCACAAACTCTTTATCAACAAGCTTTTTGTCCAGAATATGCCTTGCCATTCCGAGGGCGAGCGAGCCGTCTTCGGATGTTTTCACCCTTATGTAAAGGTCCGCCTTTGCCGCTGTCTGGGTCATTATGGGGTCGATTACCACAACCTTTGCGCCCCTTTCCTGAGCTTCATAGACAAACTTCATGGAGTGTACGGAGTTCCACGCGGGGTTGCCGCCCCAGATTATTATATATTTCGACTTGACCATATCTTCGGGGTCGTTGCACCACATGTTGCCCATGTCAAAGTTCTGGGCATCTATTCCCGCAGGCCAGCAGGGTGTGCCCACGAACCTTGTGGTGTAGCCGAGGGAGCTCATCATCCCCTCAACACCGTAGTGGGTTATGCCGAAGTTGCCGGAATATTTGTCCAGAGCCATTCCGAGGAGTGAGCCGTCCTTCTTTTTGATCTCAAGGATTTTGTTTGAGATCTCTGTCAGCGCCTCATCCCAGCTTATCCTTTTCCAGTTGCCCGTGCCCCTGCCTATCTGCTTCATGGGGTATTTTATCCTGTCGGGGCTGTAGACCCTTCTGGGATAGCTGAAACCCTTCACGCAGAGCGCGCCTCCGGTGAATGTTGACTCCTGCGCACCCTCAACGAACTTGAGCACGCCGTCTTTTACGTATGACTTTATGCTGCATGTGTCGTAGCAGTTTCTGGGACAGGCATTGCGGAAAGTTTCGTATCCGCCTTCATAATGCGTTCTTTCCCATTCTGCCGCCTGAAGAATGCCCGAGGGGAGCGACGAGAGTATGCCCGCCGCTGCCGCACTTTTGAGAAACGAACGTCTGCTCAGGGGGCAGAGCGCCGTTTCCTTCAATAAATCAGTCTTCATACTTTCTCCTTTGACATCACCATGGATGTCACCTCGTTTTTGATCCATCCGTTAAGAAGATTAAGCACATGCACAACCGCCGATGATTCATCCGCATGTTCCTTTGCGCGTTCCACGAAGCGGGGAATCCACAGATACATATGCAGTGCCGTAAGCTGTTCATAGAGTTCCGTGAAGTTTCCGTCCGCCTCTTTCAGGCGGCTGATCAGACAGCAGGCGTCAAGCTCCGCCGGAAGCAGATCTTCCGGCATTCTGCCCTTGGCGGTGAGGCTGAGGCCTGCATTTTCGTATATTGATTTGACTTTTTCTGTGATTTCGCCGTTGATGCGCCCTTCAGGGTCAAGATAAACAGAAGCCGCCATGGGAGCCTTGGGCGGCATGGGGCCTATGAAAAGCCTGTTGAACAGGAACTCCTCCTCATCCCAGTTGATTCCGCTGTCTGCTCCGCTTTCTGCCTGTGTGATGCGTGCGTATGCTTCCTGCATTTTTTCTTTTGTGCCGTAATGAAAAAAATCCCGGAAGGCTTCAATCAGTCCAATTGAATCCATAACCGTACCCTCTTTTTGTTTAGGGTATGATAGTTCTTATGGAATAGGGGATAAACGTGGGGAAAAGGGTATTTATCGGGTATGGATTCATACCCGATGACGCATGATTTTATCTGTTGTTAAGATAAGTGAACAGGCTCACATCCCTTCCGCTCAGTCCGAGCTTTTTGCGGATGTTTTTTCTGTGGGTCTGCACTGTGTCGAAGGAGATATTCATGCTTTCGGCTATCTCCTTGCTGTCCGAGCCGGACTGGATAAGCCGGCAGATCTGTATCTCCGCCTTTGTGAGCTTCGCCATGTTTGCGGCGTTGAGGGTGTCTGTTCCTTCTGTCAGCCCCGCAAGGAGGTCTCTTATTATTCCGGCGTACATGTTTCTTATTTCCGGGCTGGTTTCAGCGGCAAGCTTCTGAACAGACGGGATTATATTTGTCACCACTTTCTGGGAGATGCTGAGCATCAGTTCTTCCTTCTCTCTGTCTATTGTTTTGAGCACGTTCCGCAGAGTGACGTTCATCTCCTCCGCCTTGGCTTTCTCCTCTTTGAGGTGCTCCTCCATCGCCTTCTGGCGGGTGATGTTGCGGATTATTATGTGGAAGAAGTCTCCGCTGTCCAGCCGGAACCTGTTGAGAGTTATACTTGCGGGGAAGGTTTCCCCCTGAGCGGTCACTCCGCTGAATTCGCCGTTCCATATCTCCCCTTCGGGCATGAGCATGGCGGAGCGCATGGCGTCTATGCTGCCCGGATGGATGAAGCGGACACAGCTTTTACCTTCGATCTCCTTTTCCGGCAGGCCGAAAATCTCTGCCGCTTTGAGGTTGGCCTGAACAATTTTCAGGCTGCTGTCTGCGAGGATTATCCCCTCGCCCGCGGAGGAGAAGAGGGAGCGGAAAAGCTTCTCGGATTCCGCAAGCTCCTGAGTGCGCTTGGTCACTTCCTGCTCAAGCCTCATGCGCTGGTCTGCTATGTATGTTATGTCATTGAGGACAATCACATAGCCTTCCGAGGCGAGGGAGACTTTTTTAAGGGGTATTATCACAAGAGAATATATCGAACTGCCGTCCGGCGTGGTGATTTCATGGGTTTTATCAAACGGATAGCGGTCAAGGAATTCCGCGAAGCCGCACTCCGGTCTGAAAACATCCAGAACATTGAGCCCTTCTGTTTTTTCGCCGAATTTCTTTCTGGCAGAGGCGTTCATTTCCAGTATCTGCCCTTCTCCGCTTACCGTAATGAACAGATCCGAGGCGGATTCCAGTATGTTCTCGAATTTGTTTTTAAGAAGAGTGAGTTCACGGTTCTTATTCTGGAGAATCGTGGCTGTTTCGGCGGCATTGCGCGAATGCCAGTCGGCAACGGTGATGGTCTCCATCGCGTCCAGAATCCTGCGGAGCTCTATGTAGTTCAGGAGTTTTTCCGCAGGGTCGGCGTCTTGTTCCAGAATGATGTCCTCAACGGCGTGCAGAAGGGTTTTAAAACAGCCGAAGAATGATTCCTCGCTTATTCCCCGTTCATAGTGCCTGTGAGCCGATTTGAGAAGAAATTCCGCTATGTTCCTGCCGTTTCGGAGAACAGCGGGAAAATCGGGGGGAAGTCCCTGATTTATATATGTGCGGACGGGGATGATTATCCCGCGCAGGCTGAGGATGCAGTCTTCCCTTTTTGCGGTGGTATGCTCCAGATAGCCGGCGCTCTTCATGCGCTCCGTCCAGTTTGTGAGAAAGGTTTCTGTTTCCTGTATTATATGTTCAAGGAGATTTTCCAAATCAAACGACCTCCCGCAGACCTGATAAAGAATGGTTTATTAATTATAATAAATCAACTGTAAATTAGCAGGATAACGTCCTGCCGTTCCGGGTATAACGCTGATAAGAGCCGCCCTAGGTGCAGGGCGGCGTATGCTGGATTTATCCTTCCTTTTCTGTCACGGCGTCAGGGAAGGAGGCCATGTGCGGCTTTACCGCTCTGCCCAGCCAGTTGATGACTTCGGCTATGTGCGTCATGTTCGCCAGCCCTTCCTTATCGTTTGCCGCATCCCCTTTGTGGAGACCGTAAACCATGTTCCAGTAAGTGGAGCCGGAGATTATCATCCTTGAGATCATGAAAAGGTGGTTTATGGTATCAACCGCGTGGGTTGCGCCGCCGCGTCTCACTGCGGAAACTCCCGCGCCGATTTTGCCTTTCAGGGCGTTTCCGTTTGCCATGGCCACGAAGCCCGAACGATCTATGAGCGCTTTGGTTTCCGCTGTTACATCAGCGAAATATGTGGGCGAGCCGATTATTATTGCATCAGCCTTCAGCATTTTTGCGAACACAGGGTTGAATGCGTCATCTATAATGCATGTGCCGTCCCCCCTTTTGAAACAGGCTCCGCAGGCTGTGCAGCCTTTTATGTCTTTGCCTCCTACAGTTTCAAGCTCGGTTTCCCAGCCTTTTTCCCTGAGAGTTTCAAGGACAGTGTTGAGGATAAGCGTTGTGTTGCCGTTTTTGCGGGGGCTTCCGCATATTGCAAGTGCATACATTGTGAGTTCCCTCCATTTTTTTATAATTTAAACTTTTCCGTTGATTAAAGAAAATATAGGAGTAATATTCATTTTGCAAGTACGGTATTTTTATTCATGTACTTACACAAAATATAGTATGAGGTTTCTGATGAATACATGCAGGATAAAGGAGCTGGACGGCAGGCTTTACAGATGCTACTTCGAACTCACTGTCGGGGTGCTTTCCGGCAAGTGGAAGGCGATTATTATATACAGGCTGGCGCTTGAGCCTGTTATGCGGTTCGGTGAGATACGAAAAAGCATTCCGGAAATAACGGAGAGGATGCTCAGCAAACAGCTCAGGGAGCTTGAAAATGACGGGCTGATCAGCCGTGAGGTTTATAACCAGATTCCGCCCAAGGTTGAATACCAGCTGACCGAAATAGGCTCGAAGCTTATCCCTGTCCTAATGATGATGAAGGACTGGGGCGCTGAATATGAGGAGCATCTGGGCGGTCGCGGGCTCTTCTGCTCCCCTGAGTATGAACAGCCGGAAGAGAAGGCAAACGCTGAGTAGAACAAGCGCGCATTCAGAATCCGGCATAAAAAAAGCGGCATCCCGCAGGACGCCGCCTTTAAAGTTTATTTCCGCCTGCAGTGGTTATTACATAGCGTCGATGATTGCGTTGAATGTCGCGCTGGCACGCATTTCTTTAACTGCTTTCTCAAAAACAGGTCTGTAGTAGCCGCCTATGTCTGCGGGTCTGCCTTCAGCCGCGTTGAGTTCGGCAACAATTTTTGCCTCGTTTTCAGCAAGAGCCTTGGCAACGGGAGCAAACTTAGCCGCCGTATCTTTGCATTTTGTCTGTGCCGCGAGAGCCTGTGCCCAGTAGAGCGCGAGGTAGAAGTGGCTTCCTCTGTTATCAAGCTCTTTTACTTTGCGTGAGGGTGACTTGCCGTTTTCAAGAACTTTGCCCACAGCCTGATCAAGGGTTTCCGCGAGGAGTGCGGCTTTATCATCCTTGAACACCATTGCCATGTGTTCGAAAGAGGCAACAAGTGCGCAGAATTCGCCGAGTGAGTCCCATCTCAGGTGGCCTTCTTTAAGGAACTGCTCAACGTGTTTGGGAGCGGAGCCGCCCGCGCCTGTTTCGAAAAGGCCGCCGCCGTTCATAAGGGGAACGATGGAGAGCATTTTTGCGGAAGTTCCGAGCTCAAGTATGGGGAAAAGGTCAGTGAGGTAATCTCTGAGAACGTTTCCTGTCACGGAGATTGTATCAAGCCCTTTTCTTATTCTTTCAACAGAGAACTTCATCGCATCGACGGGAGTCATGATGCGGATTTCAAGCCCTTTCGTGTCGTGATCTTTGAGGTATTTATTAACTTTTTCGATGATCTGCGCATCGTGTCCCCTTGCGGAGTCAAGCCAGAAAACAGCGGGTGCGCCTGAAGCTTTTGCTCTTGTGACAGCGAGTTTAACCCAGTCTTTTATGGGGGCGTCTTTAGTCTGGCACATTCTGAAAATGTCGCCGGCTTCAACTTTCTGCTCCATGAGGACTTTGCCGTCTGCATTGTCAACAACGCGGATTACGCCTTCGGCTTCTGCTATGAATGTTTTATCGTGTGAGCCGTATTCCTCTGCCTTCTGAGCCATGAGGCCGACGTTGGAAACGCTGCCCATCTCAGCGGGGTTGAACTGGCCGTTTTTCTGGCAGTCTTCGATGATCGCCTGATACATTGTGGCGTAGCATCTGTCGGGAACCATTGCTATGGTGTCGTGCAGTTTGTTGTCGGGTCCCCACATCTGGCCGCCGTCACGCACAACAACGGGCATGGAGGCGTCAACTATAACGTCATTGGGAACGTGAAGGTTTGTGATCCCCTTGTCGGAGTCAACCATGGCGAGTTCGGGGTTGGTTTTGTAAACAGCCATTATGTCCGCTTCGATTTCCGCTTTTTTGTCAGCGGGAAGCTTGTTTATTTTAGCGTAAACATCGCCGAGACCGTTGCTTGTGTTAACGCCGATTTCCTTGAAGGTTGCGGCGTGTTTCGCGAACACGTCTTTGTAGTAAACCTGAACGGCGTGGCCGAACATAACGGGGTCGGAGACTTTCATCATTGTCGCTTTAAGGTGAAGGGAAAGGAGAACGCCTTCTTTCTTGGCGGCTTCTATCTGCTCTGCGAAGAATTTGCGGAGAGCGGCCACATTCATTACTGATGAGTCGATAACTTCTCCGGCGAGGAGAGCTGTTTTCTCTTTAAGAACCTTCACGCTGCCGTCTTTTCCGGCAAATTCTATCTTAACGCTGGTTGCGGCGGGAACGGTAACTGATTTCTCACTGCCGTAGAAGTCGCCGCCGGTCATGTGAGCAACGCGTGTTTTAGAGGGAACAGGCCACTGTTTCATCATTCTGTGGGGATGTTTTTTAGCGTGTTCCTTAACAGCGGCTGCCGCTCTTCTGTCGGAGTTGCCTTCACGGAGAACGGGGTTAACGGCACTGCCGAGAACTTTTGCGTATCTTGTTTTTATCTCTTTTTCAGCGTCAGTTTTGGGGTCTTCGGGGAAATCGGGCACTTTGTAGCCTTTTTCCTGAAGCTCTGCGATTGCTTCCTGAAGCTGGGGGATGGATGCGCTTATGTTGGGAAGTTTGATTATGTTTGCTTCCGGCGTGAGGGAGAGTTCTCCGAGCTGAGTGAGGAAATCGGGTATCTTCTGCTCTTCGGTGAGATAGTCGGGGAAGTTGGCTATAATACGGCCGGAAAGTGAGATATCCCTTGTTTCAACAGAAATGCCGGTTCCTTTTGTGAAAGCCTGAATAACGGGGAGCAGCGAGTAGGTCGCCAGTGCGGGTGCTTCGTCAATCTCGGTCCAGATAATGGTTTTGTTAGACATGTTCTCTCCTTGATGGTAATATTTTGCTATCTCAATGACCGCTGTTGTTCTCTGCGGTTCAATTATTATAACGGTATTTTTTATTTTAGACTGTATACTGTATACAGTTATAATAAAGTGCGCAGATTGTCAATCAATATTAGCTTCCGCAATGTTATAACATCATTTATTTTTGAAAATGCCTGTGTTATCAGGCCGGAGGAAAGTCTGCCCGTTAACCCTGCGCTTCCGCGCTGACGGGCTGAGTGCAAAATGAGCCATTGTTCTTTCAAGTCACTGTTCTCCGTTATAAATAAAAAACGCCGCCTTTTCAGGGCGGCGCGTGTTTTTAAGATTCTTCGTCCTTCCAGACCACAACTCTGTTCCGGCCTTCGTTCTTCGCTTTATAAAGCGCGTCATCAGCCTTTTTCAGCGCCGTGTCCAGTGTGTCCCCCTGAGAAGGCACATCGGAGTAAATTCCTGCGCTGATTGTGAAAGATGTGCGGAGATCCCCCATCTCAATCACTTTGCCTTCCATCTCCCTGCGTATGTTCTCTATCCTGTTGAAAAGCGTGTCTTCGCCTGCGTTGGTGATGAACACGGCGAACTCCTCGCCTCCGAAGCGGGAACATGCGTCGGTCTGCCGCTGAAAGTGGCGTATAAGGGTATTTGCCATTTCCTGAAGACTTTTATCGCCGAAGAGATGTCCGAAGGTGTCATTTACTTTCTTGAAGTGGTCAATATCTATTATGGCGACGGAAAAACGTATGCCGCTTCTCTGGCATATGCTGAACGCCTGCTGACTGCTCACTGAGAAAAACCTTCTGTTGTAAAGCCCTGTGAGGCTGTCTTTGTCGCTGAGTTCCTGAAGGCGGATGTTGGCGGCGTGAAGCTTACGGTTGAGTTTTTTCATCTTGTGCGACCAGTAAACAAACAAAAGCCCCAGAACGGCGAAAACCCCCATGATTTTCCAGAACAGCCTGTAGTCAAAGCCCTGATCATATCTTATGCTCATCCATTTTCCGGTTATTGCGCTTATTTCCTCTTCGCTGACCGAATCCACAAGCTTCTGGAATATCTTAACAAGGTGAGGCTCGTCATTTCTGGCGGCGATTCCCAGTTCCCAGTCCTGTTCAAGCCTGCCGGATATTTTGATGTCCACTATTTTATTCTGTTTTATCTGGTAGCCTATGCCCGCCATAGTGCCAATGGCTCCGTAGACCTCTCCTTTCTGAAGGAGGGCTATGCTTTCGGAATCGCTGTCAAGTTCTACGAGCCTTATCCCGGGGTATTTGCTGCGCAGGAGCTCGTTAATCGCGTAGCCTTTCACTGTCGCGAAGCTTTTATCAAGCACATCCTCTATTTTATCGATGAACGGATCGTTTATGGAGGTGGCTACAACAGTGGGTATAACCACATAAGGCGTTGTGAAGCTGAAATATTTCAGCCTTTCCGGCGTGCGCATGGCGAGGGTGAGTATGTCGCACTCTCTGTTCTGCGCTTTTTTCATGGACTCCGCCCATGTCTGAGTGGGGATAAGATGAAGCTGAACTCCGGAGTTTCTCTGGATAAGCCTGATGAAATCGGCGGCTATGCCCTTGTGGACGCCGTTTTCAAGTTTTTCGAAAGGCATCCAGTCCGGATCGACGCACATGCGGATTACTTTCTTGTTTTCAAGATATTCCTTTTCCTCATCTGTAAAGGAGAGGGCGGGTTTTTTCATTTCATTGAGCTGAGGAACAAGCCACTGGTTTTCAAGGAGTACCTTCTCCTGAGCGCTGATGCTTCTCAGAGCCTTTGAGATGATGCTGTAAAGCTCCGGCATGGCGGGGCTGACGCCGAAGCGCAGGTCTTCCGCCGTTTTTCCGTCAGGGTTGAACTCCCCGCCTATGGTCACGTTCAGCAGGGCGTATTTTTTTATCATTTTACTGCCGGAGTTAAGGGATGTGATCACCGCGTCAATTCTGCCGAAGGAGAGATCCTTGAACATCTCGTCCCTTGACGTGTATTCCCTCAGCTCTTTCAGCGAGTTTGTGTTTATGACGTTTTTAAAGAAGATGTCCTTGGTTATTCCCACTGTCCTGCCTGCGAGCGAGGCGTGGTCAGTATATTTGCCGAAGTCGTCCCTGATGAACACATAGCTCGGTATGCGGGCGTATTCGTCCGTGAAGAGGGTGAAGGGCTTTCTCTCCTCTGTCAGGGAGATGTCGGCTATCATATCGGTTTTGCCGTTTCTGAAATCGGAAAGCAGATCCGACCAGCGCTTGACGCTGTAAGTGAAGTCCAGCCCGGTGCGGCGGCTTATCATTTTCAGAAGAGAGTCCGTGTAGCCTGTCATTTCGTCATGCTCAGCGAAGCTGAAAGGATAGAAATCCGGCAGCATTCCGACTGAAACGGCAGGGCGGGATCTGATGAAAGCCTCCTCCTCCGGTGTAAGCTCGATGCTTTCGGATGCGCTGAAAACCTGTCCGTTATATATAGACCAGAGCTTTTCAAGCTCCTCCTTTGCCGTTTCGGGGATAGCGCCTATGGATTTGTTTATTATCCCCGCCAGAAGCGGGTTATTGTTGAGAACGCCTATCCGCAGGTCTTCCTCTTTCAGATCTTTAATTTTCAGATCCCCCACGGAAATCAGGTTGGAGAAGGTGTTTTCCCTTGCGATAAACCTTCCTCCGAGTTCACTCACGAAGACAGCGTCCACCCACCCGAATGCGAGGGACTTGATCATGTCCACGTTGTTGTTGAACTCGATGAGGCTGAGGTTCTGGTTCTTCAGTGTCTGCGCATAGAAGATGTCTTTGATATATCCGACTTTTCTGCCTTTAAGGATGCTTATGCTGTCCGCTGTTCTGATGCCCGAATCATTGCGCACAAAAACAACCGTTCTTCTGATATGGTAGGGACTGCTGAATATTATGAACTTCTCCCTTTCGGGCGTGTGGGAGATTTCATTTATGGCGTCCAGCTCGCCGTTGAGAAACGAGTGGTATATGTTTGTCCAGTTTCCCATTTTATAACGGATTTCAAGGCCGCTGATCTCCTGAATCATGTTCATGAAATCGATTGAGTAGCCTTTTATATTCCCGTTTCTGAAGTATGTGTAAGGCTCGTTGCTGTCCACAACGCCAACGGTGATTGTCTTTTTCCGGCTGATATAATCCTGTTCCTCGGGCGTGAAAAGCTGTTCCGCGAATGCGGGGGCACAGAGAATAAAAAGCAGTAAAACGGCTGCAAGCTTGTGTATCGCGCGGCTCATATATGAGGCTTCTCCGGAATGCTGTCCGCCGGGCGGACTGTCAGTGTGTATCTGTGTATTGTTTATATGATTTTAATACTTCCGGAGTATTTAATCAAAGTTTTTTCTGAAAAAGTTTTTCTCTTGGGAATAATCTTCAGGTTCGGTCGGCTTCAAGGAAGAGTTTTCTGACTCATCGTCTGTAAGATTATCAGCCTGCGCCTGCATGAATCTGTCTCTAATTTCCGGTGCATAATGTACGGCGCTGTATTCTGCGTTTGAAGGTTTCTGAGCCGTTTGTTCGGATTTCTTCTGCGTACCTGAGAACCCTATGGTCAGTGAAAACAGTAAAACTGTAAGGATATGGTGCATCCTTCTTCCTCCTTCTAAAACTGCTGAACGATTATTTCACCGGTCTGTGAGCGTTTTGTCATGGAAAACTCAGAAAAGGAAGAAACATGCATACACTCAGTGCTTAACGATTATTTACAATTATTGTCCATAAAAATCTTGACAGTTTGACTTCGCAGTCGTAATTTGACTGCGTGGTCATATTATGACCGTGTAGTCATATTATGACCGTGTAGTCAATAGAGGATAACTGATGAACCTTAGAAAGAGGAAAGAAGTTCTGGACAACCTTTTCAGGGAGAGGATTGTCGGAACTGTTATAGAGCTGATCAGGGAAAGCGGCGGAATCACCATGGAGGAAGTTGCCAGAAGATCCGGAGTTTCAAAGGGCTCGCTCTATAATTATTTTGAAAACAAGGAACTGCTCATGGAGTATGTTCATGCGGAAATGATGCAGCCCATAACAAAAGGGATAGACGGAATATTCAGAAGCGGGAAAAGGCCGTCTGAGATGCTTCTTGATCTTTTCGAAGGCATGTTTGATGTTAGCGATGAGGTCTGTCTGTATTTCAGGTTTCTGGATTCCCACCGCACGGTGGAGGAGGACACAAAAGAGACTCACTATCTTCTGCTTGAGCCTCTGTCAAAGATTTTTGAAGCCGGAATAAAAGAGGGGGAGTTTGTGGATGTGGATCCCTACATTCTTGCAAACACCTTCGCGGGAATGGTTGTGGGAACTTTCGGTTCCTACGGGTTCAGAGATGCAGATGAAGCGGACTTTCTGAAAGCAAAAGAGGAAATGCTGAAGCTTATAAAAAAGCTGATAATCACATAGGAAGGGATATTATATGAGATCAAGGTTATTGTTATCCGCAGGCTTTGCTGCGGCGCTTATTATCGGACTGTTTATATGGAAGGGCGGAAGCACGGCTACAGCCGCTCAGCCTCAGGGCGGAGGAGAGAGACCCCCCGCGGAGGTTACCGTCCACACGGTTAAGGCAGAATCTGTGACATTCACAAAAGACCTGCCCGGGCGCATCTCCGCTGTGAGAGTGGCTGAAATACGCCCTCAGGTTTCGGGAATAATAATTAAAAGACTTTTCAGGGAAGGCGGCAGCGTGAACGCCGGTCAGCAGCTTTACCAGATAGACCCCGCACCCTTTCAGGCGGCTTATGACAGCGCGCGGGCAGAGCTTATGAAGGCTGAGGCGAATCTTCAGTCCGCGGCGCCCAGAGCAGAGAGATACGCAGGGCTTGTTGAGGCGGGCGGAGTCAGCAGACAGGAATATGATGACGCTCTCACCGCGTTGGCACAGGCTAAAGCCGCAGTGGCGGCGGCGCAGGCAGCCGTCAGTGCCGCTAAAATAAATCTCGACTACACAAAGGTTTTTTCACCTATTTCGGGGCATATAGGCAAATCATCCGTGACGGAGGGCGCCCTTGTTACCGCTAATCAGGCTTCCGCTCTGGCAACTGTTCAGCAGCTTGACAGCGTTTATGTCGATGTGAGCCAGTCCGCGGAGGAAGTTATGAAACTCCGCCGTCTGGTTACCGCTGACGGAACCCTCGGCTCAAGGGCTGAGGCTGAACTGCTCATTGGAGACAGGGTTTACGCCCACAAAGGCGTTATGCAGTTTTCAGATGTGACGGTGGACGAGACCACAGGCATGGTGCAGGTGCGCGTTCTTTTCCCCAACCCTGAAAGAGAGCTTCTCCCGGGGCTTTTTGTCAAGGCGAGGATAGGTCAGTCCAGTGACAGCGCCGCCATTCTCATCCCTCAGCAGGCCGCAGTGAGAAATGCGGACGGAAGCGTCATTGTCTGGGCCGTTGATGCGGAAAACACAGTGAATCCCCGTCCTGTTCAGGTTTCAGATGCGGTCGGAAACAGATGGAGCGTCACCTCCGGTCTTCAGTCCGGCGACAGGGTTGTTGTGGAAGGACTTCAGAAAATACGCCCCGGCGCGAAAGTAAACCCCGTTGAACAGAAAGCCGAATAGGCACAAAACAACAGGATGATATAATATGTCGAATTTCTTTATAGATCGTCCCATCTTTGCATGGGTGATTGCAATCATAATAATGCTTGCGGGCGTGCTTGCCATTAAGACACTGCCTGTGGAGCAGTACCCGCAGATCGCGCCGCCGACGGTGACGATTAACGCAAGCTACCCCGGCGCATCCGCCGAAACTCTGGAAAACAGCGTTACGCAGGTTATAGAGCAGAAGCTTGTGGGTATAGACTATCTGCGCTACTTTTCATCCACCAGTGACGCCACGGGTAACGTTCAGATAACGCTGACATTCGAACCTGAGGCAGATCCGGATACGGCGCAGGTGCAGACACAGAACAAGATTCAGTCCGCTCTGTCCTCGCTTCCGCAGGAGGTTCAGCAGCTCGGAGTCACCGTAAACAAGTCAAACAGCAGCTTCCTTATGGTTATAGGGCTTTACTCCGAAGACGGCTCCATGACCCAGAACCAGATCGGCGACTTTATAAGCTCAAAGATGGCAGACCCGCTGAGCCGAGTTCTCGGCGTGGGTTCGCTTCAGGTTTTCGGCCAGCCCTTCTCCATGCGCATATGGCTTAACCCTGACCAGCTCCACAGCTATAAGCTCACCACGCAGGAAGTGATAAACGCGGTAAGCGCACAGAACGCTGACGTCTCCGCCGGACAGCTCGGCGGAAACCCCGCTGTGAAGGGGCAGCAGATAAACGCTACCATCACGGCGCAGTCAAGGCTCAAAACCGTTGAGGAGTTTGAGAATATATTCCTCAAAGTAAACACGGACGGCTCGCAGGTGCGCCTTAAAGATGTGGCGAGGGTCGAACTTGGTGTTCAGAGCTATGAAATGGTTACCCGTTATATGGGTAAACCCGCAGCAGCTATGGCTGTGAGCCTCGCAACCGGAGCGAACGCCCTTCAGACTGCGGATCTTGTGAAAGCGAAAGTTGCCGAGCTTGAGGAGTTCATGCCCGAAGGTCTTCAGGTGGTTTACCCGTACGACACCACGCCGTTCGTCAGGATCTCAATCAAAGAGGTTGTGAAAACCCTTCTTGAGGCAGTGGTTCTCGTATTTCTTATCATGTACCTGTTCCTGCAGAACTTCAGGGCAACGCTGATCCCAACGATCGCCGTTCCAGTTGTTCTTCTGGGAACATTCGGCATACTCTTGGCTTTCGGCTTCACCATAAACGTTCTTACGATGTTCGCGATGATTCTGGCCATCGGTCTTCTTGTGGATGACGCGATAGTTGTTGTGGAAAACGTTGAAAGGGTTATGAGCGAAGAGGGTCTGCCCCCCAAAGAGGCCACAAGAAAATCCATGAACCAGATAACCGGCGCCCTTGTGGGCATCGCTCTTGTTCTTTCGGCGGTTTTTGTTCCCATGGCTTTCTTCAAAGGTTCAACAGGCGCAATCTACCGCCAGTTCTCCATAACCATTGTTTCCGCCATGGTGCTTTCGGTTGTGGTTGCCCTCGTGCTCACCCCCTCGCTCTGCGCATCCATGCTCAAGCCGGTTGAGAAGGGGCACAAGGAGCATATGACAGGCTTTTTCGGCTGGTTCAACCGCATGTTCAACCGCAGCAGAAGCGCATATAAATCAAGCGTGGGCTATGTGGCATCCAGAGCCTTCAGGTTCTTCATTGTCTATGGGGTAATTTTGGCAGGTCTAGGCTATATGTTCACAAAAATCCCCACGTCATTCCTCCCCGATGAAGATCAGGGTATGATGTTCGTGCAGGTTTCCACCCCTCCCGGGGCTACTCAGGAAAGAACTCTTGAGAGCGTGAAGAAGGTTGAGCAGTATTTCATGGAGCAGGAGAAAGATTCCGTTGCCAGTATTTTCACCGTAACGGGCTTCAGCTTCGCAGGGCGCGGTTCAAACACCGCCATGGGGTTTGTGCGTCTTAAACACTGGGATGAAAGAACAGAAGACAACCAGAAGGTTTTTGCCGTGGCGCAGAGAGCCATGATGAACCTTTCCGCAATCAAGGACGCCTTTGTGTTCGCTTTCTATCCGCCCCCAATAATAGCCCTCGGCAACGCCACAGGCTTCGACCTCAAACTTCTTGACAGGGGCGGTCTCGGTCATGAGGCTCTCATGAACGCGAGAAACCAGCTTCTGGGTATGGCCTCTCAGGACAAAAGGCTTGTGGGCGTGCGTCCCAACGGCTTTGACGATGTGCCGCAGTTCAGAATCCATGTGGATCATGAAAAAGCCAGTGCGCTGGGTGTTTCCATAAGCAGTATAAACAGCACCCTTAAAACAGCTTGGGGCTCGTCATATATAAACGACTTCCTCCATGAACAGCGTATCAAAAAGGTATATGTTCAGGGTGACTCGGAATACAGGATGCTTCCCGAAGACATATACAAATGGTACGTGAAGAACAGCAGGGGAGAGATGGTTCCGTTCTCAGCATTTGCGACTGCTGAATGGGAATACGGCTCACCTAAGCTTGAACGCTACAACGGAACCTCATCTCAGGAGATTATGGGTGCGCCCGCTCCGGGGATAAGCTCAGGCGAGGCTATGCAGATTATGGAAGAGTACGCCGGAAAGCTTCCCAAGGGGATCAGTCTTGAGTGGACGGGAATATCATACGAAGAGCGTGCCGCAGGCGCCCAGACGGGTCTGCTCTACGGGCTTTCACTGCTCATCGTGTTCCTTTCCCTTGCGGCTCTGTATGAAAGCTGGTCTGTTCCCTTTGCGGTAATGCTCATTGTTCCGCTCGGTATTGTAGGAACCGTCGCCGCGACTCTGGCCGCGGGGCTTTCCAATGACGTTTACTTTCAGGTGGGTATGCTTACCACAATCGGTCTGGCATCGAAAAACGCCATTCTGATCGTTGAGTTCGCAAAAGACCTGCATGACAGCGGCTACGGGCTTCTGCGCTCTGCCATGATAGCCTCCGAACAGAGGCTCAGACCGATACTTATGACATCCATGGCGTTCATACTGGGCGTTACCCCCCTCGCTATTTCAAACGGAGCGGGTTCAGCCAGCCAGAACGCCATAGGCATAGGCGTTATCGGCGGTATGACTTCGGCTACTTTCCTCGCCATACTGTTTGTCCCGATGTTCTATATCGTAATAATGAAGCAGTTCGGAAAGCGCACAGAGGCTGACGCAAAGGAGGCTAAGAATGGTAAGTAGAAATATGATCGCGGCCGCGGCCGTGTCAGTGATAATGGCGGGGTGCTCAATGATCCCCGCCTATGAAAGACCCGCTTCCCCTGTCGCGGCTTCATTCCCCGCGGGAGAGGCCTACAGGGGGGCGGAAAGCGGTGCCGTGAACGTTGCGGAGATAGCGTGGAAGGACTTCTTCCTCGCTCCGGAGCTCAGGGCGCTGATCGAAAAAGCACTTGAAAACAACAGGGATCTCCGTGTCGCGGCTCTGAACATAGAGGCGGCAAGGGCGGCCTACCGCATTCAGCGTTCAAGCCTTCTGCCGAATGTTGATGCAACAGGCGCCTTCACCCGTCAGCGTGTGCCCGAGAACGCAAGCGCAACGGGCAGTGCCTACACCGCCTCAAGCTACAGTGTTGGCATCGGCATAGCCGCTTACGAACTTGACTTCTTCGGCAGGGTGAAAAGCCTCAGCGAAAAAGCCCTTGAAAGCTACTTCGCTACGGAAGAGGCTAGAAACGCCGCGCAGATAACCCTTATCTCCGAAGTGGCAAATGCCTACATCACTTATCTGGGAGACAGGGAGATGCTCAGGCTCTCAGGGGAAACCCTGAAGGCTCAGCAGGATGCCTACGCTCTGGTTAAAAGGAAGTATGAACTGGGAAGCGCAACGAAGCTTGACCTCGAACAGGCTTCGACAGCGGTGGAAAACGCAAGAATAAGCAGGGTTCAGTACACAAGACTCACAGCGCAGGACTTAAACGCGCTTACGCTTCTTGCGGGAACTCAGATAGACGCCGAAGCGCTTCAGGCGGGACTGCCCGATGAGGTGACAGCGCTGAAGGCTCTGCCTGCGGGCGTGCCTTCGGAGACTCTTCTGAACAGACCTGATATAAAGCGTGCGGAGCATTCGCTGAAAGCAGCCAACGCAGATATCGGCGCGGCAAGAGCGGCCTTCTTCCCATCAATCACGCTTACCGCCTCAGCAGGGCTGGCGAGCACGGGACTTGATGACCTTTTCAGCTCAGGCTCAGGGCTTGCGTGGTCGTTTGCGCCTAAAATAAATATACCGATCTTCAACGCGGGGCGTAACAAGGCTAATCTTGAAGTGGCGAAAGTTAACCAGAAAATAGCGGCCGCTGAATATGAAAAGGCGATACAGACCGCCTTCCGTGAAGTTGCGGATCAGCTTGCCGCAAAAGGAACCTTCACAGACCAGCTCACGGCGCAGAAAACCCTTGCGGACTCTGCCCGCAGTGTTTACGAACTCTCAAGTGAGCGCTACAGACACGGCGTGTCAAGCTATCTTGAGGTGCTGGACGCTCAGCGCTCGCTTTTCGCGGCGGAGCAGGGAGTCATCTCAGTCAGACAGCAGTATTTAAACAACCTCGTCACCCTTTACAAAGTTCTGGGCGGCGGACAGATATAACTTCTCTCACCAAGACCCCCGTGCGGACCCAGTGCGCCGCGCGGGGCTTTTTTCTATATGCTCATTCTCCTGAAAATCCGTTCCGGTCTGCCCACTGTTCCGTAGTCTATGTCGGCGTAGAGAAAGCCGGAGGCGAGCAGATATTCCAGATAGCGTCTGGCTGTGTTGCGGCTGGCGTTAATTTTTTTGCCCACATCCTCGGCGGAGTAACCTTCTGCTCCTTCCTCCTCGAACACGGCGCATATCTTTCTCAGGGTTATGGGGTCTATGCCCTTGGGGAGGCTGTTTTCATCCTGTGCCTCCGAAACGGGGTGAATGAGCCTGTCTATCATCTGCTGTTCAAACACCGAGTTTTTCATGAGCTCCGTGCGGTATGTGCGGAATTTTTCCAGCGATGCCTTGAACCTGTCGAATATCACAGGCTTCACAAGGTAATCAAACGCTCCGCCGCGGAGAGCTTCCTGCAGTGAGCCCGCCTCTTTTGCCGCGGTGATCAGTATAACATCCACGGATTTCCCCTTTTCCCGCATTTTTTTCAGAAGCTGCATCCCGTTTCCCTCAGGGAAAAAGAGATCAAGAAGCACAAGCTCCGGCTCCAGCACGTCCACCATCTCCTCGCCGTCCGGCAGGCTGTTTGCGATGCCTATTACCTCAAAGCCTTCGACCTTTTCGGTGAAGCGCTTGTGAAGCTCCGATATTTTGATATCGTCCTCAACTATTACCGTTCTTATTTTCTTCATGATACATTTCCTTTGGTATTGTCACTCTGAAGGATACGCCGCCCAGCCTGCTTTTTGCCATGCCTATGGAGCCTCTCAGCTCCATGAGGGCGTTCTGCACAAGATAAAGCCCCACGCCTCTGTTTTCGCCCTTGGTGCTTACCCCTTTCTGGAAGATGTCTTCTATTATGTCAGGCTCAAGCCCGCCGCCTGAATCCTCAACCTGAAAGACAATGCTTCTGCCCGAATCATTCATCGTGAGCAGAACCTTTTTCACAGGGGAGTCAATCACAGCGTCAAAGGCGTTGTCCAGTATGTTGCCGAGCACGGTGACTATCTTCTCCCTGTCTATTCTGGCGGGTATGTCTGTCATTCGGCTTTTCTCCGCTATGGCGAAGTCTATTTTCAGTTCCCTTGCCCTGCTGTGTTTGCCGATGATCAGAGCTGAAACAATCGGGTCAGGCACATTTGCGTTCACGAAGCTTATCATCTCCTCATGTATTCTGGTTTCCGAGAGAATAAGCTCCAGCGCCTCCTGATATGCCTCAAGCTGGATAAGTCCCGCCACTGTGTGGAGCTTGTTGGAATATTCGTGGGACTGCACACGGAGCATGTCCGAATATTTTTTAATACGGTTAAGCTCCTGCGCGAGAAGGGTTATCTCATTCTTCCGCCGGAAGGTGACAACAGCTCCCTGCACCCTGCCCATATGCATGACCGCCATTATGTTGGTTAGAAGCTCAACTCCGTTCAGGGTCATGGAGGTGTCTTCCATGTTGGTTTTTGTCCTCATCACATCCGCGGAGTATTCCGGCGGGAATATTTCGCTTATGTGGAGGCCTATATAATCCTTTTCAAGGGAAAGAACCCTTATGGCGTTCTTATTGATCAGCCTTATGCGGTTTTCGGTGTTAACGGCTATTATTCCTGCCCTTATAGAATCTATTATCGCGTTTCTTTCAAGGAAGAGATCCGCTATTTCCGCAGGCTCCAGACCGAGGGTTATTCTCTTCTGGTGATTGGCTATCAGCACCGCCGTGCCGAGTCCGGTCGCAAGCATCATAAAAACAAAGAGCAGAGGCTTTTTCTGATGCTCAAGGATTGTTTCCCGCACCCGTTCCTTGAGATAACCCACGGCAACGAAACCGACTATGCGCCCCTCGTGGTAAACAGGAGCAATTCCGCGGACGGAAGGACCCAGCGTTCCCACCGCTTCCGAGACATACGCCTCTCCGTATTCTGTTGCGCGGTCGGTGTCGTCCCCCTGAAATTTTTTGCCGATATTGGCGGGATTAGGGTGTGAAAGCCTGATGCCGGAATTATCCGCAACAACAACATAGGCGGCGTTTGTTCTTTTTCTGATTTCCTCCGCGGCTGCCTGCACCCGCCCGCCTTCATCTCTTCCCGCAGCCAGTGACTGCTGTATGAGGGGCATGGTGGTCATTGTCTGGGCGATATTAAGCGCCTTTTCGCCTATCTGAAATCTGAGAAAGTCCGCAACCATGCCGGAGAATATAAGACCGCTGATCACAAGCTGAAGCATCAGCACCGCGAAAATCATCATCAGCATCTGTATGCGTATGGGACGGGAGGAGAAGAAACGCTTCATGTTCACCTTTTCTTTTCTTAAATAATATTACGCCCGCGGCTTAAATAAAATAAAAAAAAGGACACGGCGCAGTTCTGCCGTGTCCTTCAGCGCAGGAGGGCTTATCTCTGTCAGATTATGAATAGCGCAATGGCATAGCCGACACAGCAGGCGGTTATCACCCCTATGAGACCCGGAGCCATGAAGCTGTGGTTGAAGTAGAATTTACCGATCCTTGTGGTTCCCGTGGTGTCAAATGTGCATGTGGCGATATCAGACGGATAGTTGGGGATGAAGAAATATCCGTAGCTTGAGGGCATTATGGCTATCAGAAGCGCAGGGGGCAGACCGAGGCCCAAGCCCACGGGGAGCATCATTTTGCATGTGGCCGCCTGAGAGTTGACCACAACGGATACGATGAACATGGCCAGAGCGAATGACCAAGGATATGCCTGAACCATCTCTGTTATGGAAACCTTGAAAGCGGGCATTGCGTACTGGAAGTATGTGTCGCTCATCCACGCAATACCGAAAATAGCGATGCACGCTACCATGCCGGACTTGAAAACCACGCCTTCGGGCACAAGGGAGGGTTTGGTTTTTGTAACGATGAGTATGAGACCGCCGAAAGCGAGCATCATCATCTGGATCAGTGTGGCCATGTCTATAGGCTTGGGCATTCCCTCTATGGTGCGCAGGGAGGGGAACATGCCGAAAACCACTATGACGGCAAGTGAGGCAAGGAATATATAAACCGCGTTTCTGGATGATGACGGAAGTTTTTCGTTGAGCGTTGTTGCGGTTGTGTTTTCGATTCTTTCACGCCAGAGAGGATCCTGCATACGTTTCTGAAATTCTGGATCATCTTTGAGCTCTTTGCCCCTGCGGAGGCTGTAGACGGACATTGCTATTGTGCCGATGAAAGTCGCCGGAAGGGTTACGCCCACTATGGAAAGAAGTGTCAGCCCTTCGGCCACTCCAGAAAGAGCGGAGAGATAATAAACAACCGCCGCGGAGATCGGGCTGGCTGTTATACCCAGCTGGGAAGCGACAGAAGCCGCCGCCATCGGGCGTTCGGGGCGTATGCCGTTTTTCAGTGCTATGTCTCCGATTATGGGCATGATAGTGTAAACAGCATGTCCGGTTCCCAGCATAACTGTCATAGTGTATGTAACTATGGGTCCCAGAAATGTAATCTTTCTGGGGTTCGAACGCAGGATTCTTTCAGCAATCTGAAGCATGTATTTCAGGCCGCCGGCGGCTTCCAGTATGGACGCGCATGTGACAACTGCGAGTATGATCAGCATTACAGTTATCGGGGGCGATGTGGGGGGCATTTTGAATATGAGCACTTCGATAAGAAGACCTATGCCCGAAACAACGCCGAGCCCTATGCCGCCGAAGCGGCTGCCTATGTAAAGCATTATGAGAAGAAATAAAAATTCCAAGTACAGCATGGTGTACCTCCGTGATTTTCCGCAGAAAGAGTCGTTTCCGCGGTTCTATAAGAGGTATCATATATGTTTTGTTTGTTAGTTATAGTATTCGGAATAATAGGATATTTTGAATTTTTAGCATATTCTGCACATTTTGCTCACAATCAGG
>JBFWJG010000026.1:0-17776 GCA_050253335.1 Deferribacterales bacterium
GTTCGGAAAGTGTTTTTTCCCGCAAACATATGCGGGAGTGCAGGCGAGTTGATTAAACGTCTGAGTACGGAGATGCTTTTGAACCCGAACAGCTTTGAAACCTACATGAGTTCTAAGTTTAAGTGGTTCTACAAAAGGGCGGAGACTGCTCCGCACCTTGAGGTTCTGCGTAAAATCGGCGTTCCGGATTGTCTTGTTGAAGTCTTCGTAAAAAAGCATCTTACAGATGAACCCACAATAGAATGCTTCCTTGAAACCCCCCTGCGGGAACTTTACAGCCCCTTTAACCTAAAAGGAATGAAAACAGCTGTGGAGCGCATACGCATCGCCCTGACAAAGGGCGAGAAGATATGCATCTACGGTGATTACGACGTGGACGGGGTGACATCCGTTTCGCTGATGTTTCTCTTCCTCAGTGAAATAGGGGCTAATGTTGACTACTATGTCCCGAACAGGCTTGAGGAGGGCTATGGCCTCAATACCGAAGCCATGGACGAGATAGCCTCAAGGGGAACCAAGCTCATGATAACCGTGGACTGCGGCATCAACGCCGTGAATGAAGTGGCCTATGCCTCCTCCCTCGGCATGGACGTTATAATTACGGATCATCACCAGCCTGCTGAAGTCATGCCTGAAAAAGCCTTATGTATAATCAACCCTCTCCAGCCCGGGGATAATTACGAGTTTAAGGAGCTTGCCGGAGTCGGCGTTGCTTTCAAGCTTGTGATGGGTCTCCGCTATTATCTGCGGGAAAAGGGCTGTTTCGGCAAGGGTGCTCCCAATATAAAGAAATATCTTGATCTTGTAACCCTCGGCACTGTGGCGGATGTTGTGCCCATAGTCGGGGAGAACAGGATTTTTGTACGCCACGGGCTTGAGCTTCTCTCGCAGAAATCCACAAGACCCGGGGTGAGTGAGCTTAAAAAAATCACCGGACTGGACGGCTCCCGCGTTGGTACGTCTCAGGTGGGTTTCGCCCTCGCGCCGCGCATAAACGCAGTGGGCAGAATGGGCAGCAGCGACAAGGGTCTGCGTCTTCTCATCACGGATAACAGGGACGAGGCGCGCTATCTCGCCCGGGAACTTGATCAGGAGAACAGATACCGCCAGACAATTGAGCGTGAAATAATCCTCGAATCCTACAGCATGATAGAGAGCGAACAGCTTAACGAGAGATACAAAGGGCTTGTGCTGTATTCCGAAAGCTGGCATCAGGGAGTGATAGGCATAGTCGCCTCAAGGGTTGTGGAAAAGTTTCATAAGCCCACCATCATCATCACCTCTGAAAACGGTGTGGGCAAAGGCTCCGCCCGCAGTATTCCGGCTTTTCATCTTTATGAAGGACTTAAAAAGGTGGAAGGTCTGCTGATAACCTTCGGCGGTCATAAGTACGCCGCCGGACTCAAAGTGGAAATGGAAAATATTTCCGAATTGAGAGAAAAGTTCAACGAAGCTGTTGACACTTTGCTTTCCGAGAATGATTATATACCGGAGCTGGTTATTGACGCATTTCTGGAACCGGATGATGTTGACAAGGAACTGCTTGACTGGCTGGACAGGATGCAGCCTTTCGGCGCGGGCAACAAGGAGCCTGTGTTCTGCATGAGGAATTTAAAGAAATCCCAGCCTTTCTCTTACGTGGGCAAGGAGAAAACGCATCTTAAAATATATCTTGAGAAAAACGGCAGGGTGTTTGACTGCATAGGCTATAATATGAAGGGCTGTGAGGAGATGCTTCTTTCCTCCGCCTCCTTTGATATTATTTTTACCCCTGTTCTGAACGGGTGGTACGGCGGCAGATACATTCAGCTTAACCTCAAGGATATTCGCCCTGCGGATGAAAATATATGACACACAAGAAAATTATTCGCCTGATGGATATTCAGGACAAAATGATAAAAAACGGTGTGACCGCCGGACTTGAGAAAGTCCACAAGGCATATGTCTACGCCGCGCAGAAGCACAGGGGGCAGCTCCGCCACAGCGGGGAGCCTTACCTTTCGCACCCGCTGAACGTTGCCTACATCCTCGCAGAGATGAACATGGATGTGGACACTGTGATAGGCGGTCTTCTCCATGATACTCTTGAAGATACGGACGCGACATATGAAGAGGTTGCCTCGCTGTTCGGGGAGGATGTGGCGTTTATCGTCAACGGTGTCTCCAAGATAGGGCAGATCGAGTTTAAATCCAAAGAGGAGAAGCAGGCGGAAAACTTCCGCAAGATGCTGGTCTCCATGTCAAAAGATGTCCGTGTGATTCTCATCAAACTTGCCGACAGGCTTCACAATATAAGCACAATCGACTCTCTGAGACAGGAAAAGCAGGAACGCATTGCACAGGAAACCATGGATATTTATGCGCCCCTCGCCCACAGGCTTGGTATCGCATGGATTAAGTGGGAGCTTGAGGACCGCTGTTTCCGCATCCTGAATCCCAAGATGTATTACGAGATTTACGAGAAGGTTAAGTATAAGCGCGGCGAGCGTGAGCAGTATCTTCTTGAAGTAATGCAGAAAATAATGAAAGAGCTTGAGGCGAACGGCATCAGAGCCGAAATTCAGGGCAGACCGAAGCATTTTTACAGCATTTACAACAAGATGGTGAAAAAAGGCGCAAGCTTCGAGGAGATATATGACCTTCTGGCGCTCCGCATAATGGTGGACAACGTTCCCCAGTGCTACGCTGTGATGGGCATAATCCACAACCTCTGGAAGCCTGTTCAGTCGAGGTTTAAGGACTATATCGCAATGCAGAAGTCCAACCTTTACCAGTCGCTCCACACAACTGTTGTTGGGCCGAAGGGTATGGCTGTTGAGTTTCAGATCAGAACCCACGAAATGCACAAGGTGGCGGAAGAAGGGATCGCCGCCCACTGGAAATACAAAGAGGGGAAGGTTTTTGATCCGCAGGAGGATAAAACTTTCCGCTGGCTCAGGGGGCTTCTTGAACAGCATGACCTCAAACGCCCCATCGACCTTGTGGAGGCGCTGAAGGAGGATATCCTCCCCACGCAGATCTATGTTTTCACTCCCAAGGGTGACGTGGTGGAGCTTCCGGTCGGGTCAACCCCCATAGACTTTGCTTACTCCATCCACACCGACATCGGCAACATGTGCACCGGAGCGAAGGTTGACGGCCGCATGGTTCCGCTGAAATACCGCCTGCGCAACGGCGACAGGGTAACGGTTCTCACCTCGCCCAACCACAAACCCAGCCGTGACTGGCTCGGCTTTGTGAAAACAAGCAGGGCAAAGGTAAGGATACGCAACTTCATCAGGAAGGAAGAACGTGACCGCGCACTGGCTCAGGGGATCGACTTTCTGGACAGGGAGTTCAAGCAGTATTTCCTTGATTACAGAGAGATTTTCAACAAAGAGGCCAATGTCCGGAAGATCGCTTCCCAGTATAAGCTCAAGGATCTTGAGGATATATATGTCGCAGTGGGTTTCGGCAGGGTATCGCCAAGGCAGATAGTCCACCATTTCGCCGAAGTCAGGGACAAGAAAAAGGATGCTGTCGAAAGCATGGAGGCGCCCGCTCCCAAGAAGAGCGAGGAACCATTTGTTATAGACGGCATTGACGATGTTCTGGTGAAGGTCGCCAAATGCTGTATGCCGCTTCCCGGGGATGATATCATCGGCTATATCTCAAGGGGCAGGGGTATTGTCATCCACAAAAAGGACTGTGAAAACATCCTCAACGGCAGCATAAACGAGGAGAGGCTCACCCCTGTTCAGTGGAGCGATAAAAAGGTGTTCAGGATGCCTGTCGCCATAAAAACAGTGGTGATCGACCGGCCCGGTGTGCTTTTTGATATTGCCAATATCATGAAGGAGATGGGGATTAATATCTCGAACCTTTCATCAGGCAAGGCTCCGGACGGGCTGTCCAAGCAGGATTTTACCATCGAGGTTCAGGACAAGAAGGAGCTTAAAACTGTCATCAACAAGCTTCTTAATATAGACGGCGTTCAGGAAGTCCGCAGTAACTGATTCGGTAAGGCTCACTTCCGTGGGAACCGGATTGTCTGCGTTATTCTGAACGCATGGGCGCAAAAATATCTGCTGAAAAAATTTTCAGGAAAAAACTTTCGAAAGTCCGGAGTTTTAGGTGAATAAAGGGACAAAACCGCCTGCGGACTAAAAAAAGCCGCAGGCAGGGTTCAATGTCTGTTGGTTAGGCTTTCTGAACTTTGCCTGCTTTAAGGCATTTTGTGCAGACTTTTTTTCTGACAACCTGTCCGTCTTCAATAACTCTCATCTTGTGCACGTTAGGAAGGAAAACCCTTCTTGTAACGTTGTGAGCGTGGCTTATGTTGTGACCGAACATCGGTCCTTTACCGCAAACCTCACATCTTCTGGCCATGTCAATCCTCCGAATGTATGATAATTCTAAACCTTTACAATGTTCAATAGTCTTGATCTAAAGAGCTTGAAATGCTAACATAACCCATATACCTGATCAAGAGTTTTTTTGCTCAGACCTTCTTTTTTGTGGAAGAGATAAACGCTCCCATGGAAGGGAGCGCGCCGTGCGGAGCGAAGCCGAACTTGTTTCGGCGCGAGCGTGTAAGTGAAAAACACAGGATGTGGTTTTTCACTTGGTAAGTCGGCTCAAGAGTTTTTTTGCTCAGACCTTCTTTTTTGTGGAAGAGATAAACGCTCCCATGGAAGGGAGCGCGCCGTGCGAAGCGAAGCCGAACTTGTTTCGGCGCGAGCGTGTAAGTGAAAAACACAGGATGTGGTTTTTCACTTGGTAAGTCGGCTCAAGAGTTTTTTTGCAGATACCCTCTTTTTCATGGGAAGCGTATATGTTCCCATGGATGGGAACACGCTGATCTGCGTCACTCTGAGCCACAGGTGAAGAGTCTCTGACAGAATCCTCCCCGCCCCTCCTTTGTCAAAGGAGGGTGAATTGACCTCCCCTTTGTAAAAGGGGGACAGAGGGGGATTTCTTAACACTGTGCGGGATGCTTCACTGCGTTCAGCATGACGGGCAGAGGAACAGACTGTTTCTGTGAAAGGAAGATAGTAAAGCCTGACGTGAGCACACTGTGCGGAGCGAAGGGCATAAGGGCGATAAACGTAACAGTATTTATTTTTAAATCAGCAATGAGGTTAATATTATGGAAATAACAGCAAAAACACTAATAGCGGATGTTCTGAAGGCCTGTCCGGCTTCGGTGGAAGTTTTTGATAAATTCAACATGGGCTGCATGAGCTGCATGGGCGTTGCCAATGAAAGCATTGAGAAGGGCTCACGTATGCACGGGCTTGATCCCGAAGAGGTTCTGGCGGAGCTCAGAAAGTTTGTCGGAGGCAGTAAAGCTTAACGAATACAATAGTTTACAATTATAAACAGAACAAATTCGCACCCCCTTAACCGGGGGTGTTTGCGCTGAATGCGCATTATTTTTGTCAGGGAGGTTTGTTATTAAAAAGTTAGAGCTTAATTTTCAGGAAGATATATACATATATGCCACGGATCTGCGCCCGCAGGTCGAAAGATTTCAGAAATTTTCCCACGGAGGCGGGTTTGAAGGGTATGAAAGGCTCACGCCCTCGGACTTTTTTGATAACGGCGCTCCGTTTAATATTGAAATAGGCATTGGAAACGGCGAGTTCATAAGCGCTTTCGCCAAAAGATATCCCGAGCAGAATTATCTGGGTTTTGAAGTGATGAAGCGCATTTTCGACAGGGCGATAAGAAAAGTACGCACCGCTGAGGTGAAAAACGCAAAGATAATTCATTTCGATGCCACATTCTTCGTAAGCCTGTTCAAAGACGGCAGTGTGGACAACTTCTACGTGAATTTTCCCGATCCTTGGCCGAAGAAAAAGCACAATAAGCGCAGGCTGCTTAAAACATCCTTCATAGAAATTCTCACCTCCAAGCTGAAGAAGGGGGGCAGTCTGTACATGGCGACTGATCAGGTCGACTATGCCGAAGAGATTGTCCTGAACCTGAAACCTGTGGAAAATTTGAAGAGCGCATACGATACTGTATTTATAAACGAACTGGTGGATTACCACGAAACCAAATATTACCGCAAGTTTTCGCCTGAGCTGGGCGTTTACTTTTTCAGGATGATAAAACAGTAGCCTGACGGAGGGACTGATGAGGTTTTTGCTTGCTTTTCTTATGCTGTCTGTTTCCATAGCCGCAGATGCGAAGGAGTATTTTTTCGTTGAGATAGACGGCGTAATCAGCGGCTATACCGAGAAATACATAGAACAGTCCCTTGAAAAAGCTTCGGATGAGGACGGCGTGCTGGTCATCAAGCTTGATACCCCGGGCGGTGTGCTTGATTCCACAAGGAAGATAGTTCAGCTTATTCTCGAAAGCGAAACCCCTGTGGTCACCTTTGTTTCCCCGCAGGGAGCCAGAGCAGGCTCCGCGGGCACATTCATTACCCTCGCCTCCCACTACGCCGCAATGGCGGAGGGGAGCAACATAGGCGCCGCCCATCCGGTTAATATCACCGGACAGAACATAGAGGGCGAGATGGGTAAAAAGATAGAGAACGATACTGTCGCCTTCATCCGCTCCATAGCTGAGAAAAGAGACAGAAACCTTGATATATCCGTGCAGATGGTCACAAACTCGCTGAGCCTCACCGCGCAGGAAGCCCTTGAGGCGAACCTTATTGACGCTGTTGTGAACAGTGATGACGGTCTTGTTGCCCTGCTGACTGAGAAGTACGGTGAACAGACGGGAAGGACTTATCTCGAACCCACAGTGCTCCAGAGAGTGGCGTTTTTTCTGAGCGATCCCAATGTGCTGATGCTGATGCTTTTTATCGGGATAGGCGCGATATTCCTCGAATTTAAGATGCCGGGCACATTTGTTTTCGCCGGAATCGGCATATGCGCCATTCTGCTTTTCCTCATGGGTATTAATATAATACCTGTAAACTGGCTCGGCCTCCTGCTGATAATAGCGGGCTTTGCGCTGATGTTTGCGGAGATATTCATACCGAGTTTCGGTCTTTTGACCCTTGGCGCTGTTACGGCATTGGGCTTCGGGATGTATCTGCTTTTCAGCAGGGAGGGGAACGTGGGCATAAGCGTTTCATGGGGAATGATAATCGGCGTTCTGGCTGTGGTTATGCTCGTTGTGGGGTTCATAGGCAGGCTCATAGTGAAGGATTTTCTCGCCAAGCCGGCAACGGGCGCAGAAGGGATGATAGGCGAGACAGGCACTGTCATGTCATGGAACGGTTCAGCGGGAAAGGTGTTTGTCCACGGGGAAATATGGAGCGCGGAATCCGGCTCTGTTTTCGAAAAGGATGATAAGGTCAAAGTTGCGGAAATTAAGGGAATGGTGATAAAAGTTGAACGCGCAGAATAGTTTTACAGAAATGACGTACCCCGCCAGATTCACTTACAAGATGATGGGGGACGATACGGATTCTTTCAGGGACAGCGTGAAGGCTGTTTTTGTGCTGAAAGAGGTTATTGATATTCAGGAAAGAAGAAGCAGCAGCGGAAAGTATGTTTCGATCTCCATTACTGTGGATGTGGAAAACTACAATGAGCTGAGAAGCTTTTACGAAATGATAAGCCGAATAGACGGGCTGAAGTACCATCTTTAGAAAAGAAGTGCGCCCCGCGTCCGGCGGGGCATCTGCTTTATTTATTGATAACGCACCTGATGAGCCCTTCCTTCAGGCCGGACTTGAAGCATCCGTTGCATGAAATGCAGTCCGAAGGCTCTGTGTTTCCGTTTTTCCATCTGTTTATGATCGAGGGTTCCTTTATAAGCGGCCTTGAGAGCGAGACAAAGTCCATGCCCGCCTCAAGCGCCTTCAGGCACTCCTCATAGCTTCTGTATCCGCCCACTGTCATCAGCGGAACAGAGACGGCAGAGCGTATTCTTCCCGCGTATTCAAGGTTGTAAGCCTCTCCTGATCCTGCCTTAACCCCCGTGCGAACAGGCGCGCCCTCTTTGCCTGAGGCAGGGGTTCCTGCGCTGACTTCGATTGCGTCTATACCCGCTTTCTCAAGGAGAACTGCCGCCTGAACAGCATCCTCGATGTCAAGCCCGCCTTCCAGATTATCAGATCCGTTCAGTTTTACCATAACGGGAAAATCATCCCCGACGGCCTGTCTAACCTCCGCCAGAACCTCAAGCATGAAGCGTGCTCTGTTTTCAAGGGTTCCGCCGTACTGATCCCTGCGTTTGTTAAGCGCAGGGGAGAGAAACTGGTTCATCAGATACCCGTGGGCGGCGTGGAGCTGCACAGCGTCAAACCCTGCTTCTTTGCAGAGCCTTGCGGTTTCTGCGAAAGCGGATTTTATCCTGTTGATTTCCCCTGTGTTCAGCTCCTCCGGAACGGAGGAATACTGCGGAGCCTCAACTGCTGAGGGAGCAAGGGGTTTTCTTCCCGCCATGCGCTCCGAGGACTGCCCGCCGCAGTGAACAAGCTGCCCTGCGATTTTTGCGCCGTAAACATGCACCGCGTCAGTGAGTTTTCTGTAGACTTCCACAGCCGCCTCATCTTTCAGCATCATCTGGCCGGGGGTTTGCCTTCCGTCTTCGCAGGGGACGATATATCCGGTGATTATCAGCCCTGTTCCGCCTTCCGCAAGTTCTTTATATAAATTTATCTGCTTGTCGGAAGGGATTCCGTCCGTATCCGCGCCGCCTTCCCATGTTGCGGATCTCACAGCTTTGTTTTTGAGTACGAGTGATTTGATATTGGATTTCTGAAATAATGTCATTGATAAACCTCATGATGTTTCAGGTAATTATGGTAGGTATCAAATATTTGTCCAGTATTTAATTTTCCTCAGGGGGAGGAGATGCCGTGAAATATTCAGTCTTTTAAATAAATGCGGATTATATTTGTCCGATGTTTTATTATTGATACATACTTTTATATGAAAAAAATTCTGTTTTACCGTTATTTATAAAATTATTTTCTTGGCTTGCAAAAAAAATCAAAAAATTTTATTTTACACGATGGTTATTTTATAAAAGTGTTATGGTGAGCTATGGCTATTTTCTACGACATATACAAAGGGCTTGAAAAAAATATTTTCAACAGCCTCACAAAGAAGATCTTCGGCAACATACTGGGCATTGTCTGTTTTCAGATTCTCCTTATGACGGCGTTCTCTTTTTATCAGCGTAAAAGCATAAGCGGACTTATCTCGGCTAAGGATCCGGCTCTGGCGGAGAGTATCGGCGGCGCAATAATGAGCCAGAGTCTCTGGCACATTGTTTTCTTTGCCCTTTTTTCAATTACTGCTGCTGTCCTGACCGCTTTTTTTATGCGGCTTCTCATTGTGAGACCTGTCAAAAGGCTTTCCGTGCTTCTGGAAGAGGTGAGCAAGGGCGAGGGGGATCTTTCCCTGGACATGCCTCAGCTTACTTATGATGAAATGAGCGAACTGGCCGGAAATTTTAATAAGTTTATGGAAAAGCTCAGGGACATAATAAGGCAGGTGCGTGTTCTCGGGGTTAACATCGGGGTGGAATCGGCAAAGGTTGTGAAAAATGTTGATTACGCATCTAAAGACGCCAGAACTCAGGACGAGCTTGCCAACACAGTTTTCGAGGCCAGCGAAAAAGTTACCGGAGCCATTGAAACCGTTGCCGCAAACTCGCTTCAGATAAGCACCACCACAATAAATAACCTCACCCACGCTAGGGAGTCCTACAGCGAGCTTGAGCATGTGACGGAGAAGATACAGGAGGTCAGCGTTATGATAGGCTCCTTCCTCACCACTGTCACAGGGCTTGCCGAGAACTCAAGGCACATAAGGACAGTTGTTTCTCTCATTGAAGATATTTCAGACCAGACCAACCTTCTCGCCCTGAACGCTGCTATCGAAGCAGCCAGAGCCGGAGAAGCGGGTAGAGGTTTTGCAGTTGTGGCGGACGAGGTGCGCAAGCTGGCTGAAAGGGTGAAAACGGCCACAGAGGAAATTTCCAAAAACATTGACAATATAGTGGGTCAGGTGCAGAACACGGCAACCCAGACAGAAACCATAAACGAGCACATGGGGCTCACAAAGGATGTGGTGGAGCGGACATCGGTTAAGTTTATGTCCATGGTGACCGACTTTGAGCAGACATCGGCAGGGCTTCAGAACATCACCAGCTCCCTTGATGATCTCACAAAAGTGAACGACAGGATCAATGAGAATGTTTCAGATATACACCGCATTGCAAACGAAGTTACCCACCGCATGGCCGATTCCAAAAACTCGACTGACGATCTTAACGGCAGGATAGAAATTATTCAGGAGCTTGTGTCCAGATTCAAGATAGGCAAGGGAACATTTGAACAGATCATCCTCAAGGCTGAGGAATACAGAGATACCCTACAGTCAAAACTTACATCATATTCCTCTCAGGGGATAAACGTTTTTGATAAAAACTACCGCCTCATAAAAGGAACAGATCCGCAGAAATATTCAACCGACTACGACAGGAAGGTGGAAGGGGAGTTTCAGAAAATATACGATGAGGCTCTTAAAACAGTGAAAGGGTGCATATTCTCCCTCTGTGTCGATACCAACGGCTATGCGCCTACTCACAACAGCAAATTCGCGAAGCCGCTGACGGGAAACCATGAGACAGATGTGCTCACTAGCAGGGATAAAAGGATTTTTAACGATCTCACAGGCTCCAGAGCAGCGAAAAACACCAAGAAGTTTCTTCTTCAGGCCTATGTGCGTGATACGGGCGAGGTGGTAAACGACCTTTCGCTTCCCATATACGTCAACGGAAAGCATTGGGGCGCGTTCAGGCTGGGGTTTGACCCGTCTGTGCTTGCTGAGTGATTTTCAGGATGTCCAGAACCGCGGTGAGGATGTTTTCCGTGATCACATCCGCGCCGACAGGGTTTTTCTCCGCTTCCCTCAGGCCGTAGCCTGTTTTCACAAGGTACGTGCGGCAGCCGGTCTTTTTCCCGAGTTTGATGTCGCTCATCTTGTCGCCTATGATAAACATCCGCTCCGTATCCACGGGAAGCTCGCTCAGGGCTTTGTCCACCATGCCTGTTTTCGGCTTGCGGCAGCCGCAGTCAACGGCGTATTTCGGGTCTTTTGATGATGTGTGGTGCGGGCAGTAATACACGGCGTCAAGCTTTGCCCCGCCCTTACTGAGTTCGGAACGCATTTTGGAGTGCAGGGTCTCCACATTGTCCTCCCCGAAGTATCCTCTGCCCACTCCCGCCTGATTTGTGAGGACAATGACAAGAAAGCCGTGAGTATTGAGAAGGCGCACTGCCTGAGAAACAAAAGGATAAAGGCTGAAGTTGTCCGGATGATCAATATAGCCTGCCTCAATATTCATAGTGCCGTCACGGTCAATAAAAACTGCGGGAAACTTTTCCATTCTCATCCTCTGTCTTCTTAAATCTCTTGTGGAGCAGATACCATTGTTCGGGGTTCTCTCTTATAACCTCTTCGAAGGCTTTGTTTATCCTCAGGGCGATGTCATAGATGCGCTCTTTCGGCCTGAGGCTGTGATCAGGCATAATAGGGTCATATAAAATGAGTTCTGCCCCATCCTCCGTCCGTTTGACAAAGGCGGGGCGTATGGGGATGTCCTTGCGGACTGCTATAACAGGCAGCCCTTTGTTGAAGGTGGTCTTTATCCCGAAGAAGGGAACGAATATGGAGTCCTTCTCGGTTGAGGCGTGGTCAAGAAGAGCTCCGATATGGGCGCTTGTGCCCGCCAGCCTGTTAATTTCATCTGCGCAGTCTCTGTGGTGGAGGTATATGAGCTTGTCGGAGAATCCCCGCTGTTTCTTCACAAACTCATCAACTTCTGGGTCTTTTATTTTTCTTGCCAGCATGGCTATTTTAAGCGGGCTCAGCTGCGCAAGACAGGGAACCGCCAGCTCCCAGCTTCCGAAATGAGCGGAGACTATGATCTCCGGCGTGAGGAATTCCGGTTTTTCGCCTTTGCAGGTTATTGTGACATGGTTATTTATGAAGTCACCGTCAACTCCGGCTGTGTGGAATGCTTCCATATAGCTCATGAATGTGTGGCGGAATGATTCACGGGCGCATTTCACAGGATCTTCCGCTCCGATGATTTCTGCGTTGATAACAGCAACTTTCCTTCTGGACAGCAGAAGATACCAGAACACGGAGCCGAACATACTGCCCAAGCGCCGCAGGAATTTAAGGCTTCTTCCTCCCAGAAGAAAATAGAGGAGCTTAATCAGCAAGTGCAACTTTCATTGCCTCCAGAAACTTGAACAGTCTAGTGTCGGCAGAGGCCTGAACCTCCGCCCTGAAGCCGCTGAAGTCGCCTTCAGGTTCGGGGGAGGAGAAAAAAGCGGCAAGTCCGTCCTCGTCCTCCACTGTTGTTATGAGATTGTATTTAACTGCGAGTTCATAAATTTCCCTGAAGTTCTGCATGTTGCGCCCCACCGCCGCATGGCGGCCGAAACGGAGAGCCTCGAAAATATTATGTCCGCCGACATTTGCTATGGAGCCGCCTATGAAGATTCTGTCTGCGGTTTTGTAAAGCGCTTCAAGCTGACCGAAAATATCCGCCACGACAGCATTGCACCCGGGGTCGAATTCCGTCAGGGTGCAAGCCCTCAGGCCTGAGCTTTTCAGCAGTGAAAGACATTCCGCCGTGCGGTTGAGGTGTCTGGGAGCTATGACAAGCCTGCCCTGAAACCCGCTTTTGAGGAACGCGTTTATCACGGCCGTCTCCTCCCCTTTGTGAGTGCTGGCCGCTGCGGCGAAAGGCATGTCTGTCAGAGGCTTTATCAGTGAGAGATCTGGCTCGTCGTCAAAGTCGCTGAACTTGATGTTTCCCAGAGTGGTGATGTTTTCCGAATTTCCCTTGAGCGCCGCGAAGCGTGCCGTATCCTCGTCGCTTTTGGTGAAAATGTGCTCGAATTTATGGAGAAGAGGGGAGATTACACGGCGTATTTTCATGTATCCGCCAAGGCTTCTGTCGGAAATCCTCGCATTCACAAGGAAAAGCGGAACGTGCTTTGATGTGCCTGTTATGAAGTTCGGCCAGAGCTCGGTGTCTATGATGACAGCGGCCTTCACGTTCATGCAGTAGAGGATGTAGGAGATGGCGATGGGGTTTTCAATGGGGAGCAGAAAAGCGAAATATGGTTTAAGCTCCTTTTCCGCTATGGCTTTTCCCGTCGCCGTGGTGGTGCTTATCATGAACTCGGCATCGGGATAGCGTCTGCGGAAGGCATTTATTAGCTGTTTAAGGCTGCGTACCTCGCCCACGCTCGCGCAGTGAAACCACACGGTTTTTGCGGGCGGCTCGGGAAAGGTGATGAAGCCGAACCGCTGAAAATAGTCCGCGTCCTCCTTTTTCCTGAGCGCAAAAAGAAACCCCAGAGGCACAGCCACAGGGATGATTAATATTATCAGAAAGTTATACAATATTCGGAGAATAAACAAGCGTCTGCTCCATTGTGGATTTTTCTATCTCTTCGGTTTCCTTTTTCATCGCCTCAGGGGATGTGTCCTCTGAAACATATACTGGATCGCAGTAGTGAACATCGATTCTGGCGAAAGGGTAAGGGAGTATGAAGCCGTCCCAACTTGCGAAGCGCTTGAAGCTTCTGCAGTCGAATATGACGGGCATCATCACCCTGTGGGTGTTTTTCGCGAGGAAAAGCGCGCCCGGCTTCATTTTATATTTAGGTCCCTTGGGGCCGTCCACTGCTATTGCCGCGTGCCATTCGCCGTTCATCAGCTTTTTGATCTCAAGGAGAGCCTTGGAGCCGTTCCGGCTGGACGAGCCCCGCACGGCTTTGTAACCGAAAGATTCCGCTACATGCGCCATGATGTCCCCGTCTTTGCTACTTGAGATTATTACGGCGAGGTTTGTGCCTTTATGAAAGTGGAGAATGGGGAAGATCTGATTGTGCCATGTGAAGAAAACAACGCTTCTGCCGCTTTTGAAAAGCTCATCAAGCTTCTCTTTTCCGGTCACGCGGTAGCGGAATGTGTTTCCGTACATCTTCATGAACTTGCCGAAAAGCCACAGAGCAAAAGGAAAAAGTCTTTTTTTCATTGTCCGACCGTAAAAACGCGCATTTATACCGCATCTCCTCAAACCACTAACTATACTTTTATTCATGTTGAAAGTAAACTGTTGATTTTCTGCGGATTCTGAACATAAATGCTGTCCAAATTTCCTATATTGTATATAACGGCTTGTCAGAAGATTCTGTTTTTTGTACCTTATTAGTGCTTGTCGGAATCTCAGACACAGCTTTCAACACAGCAGGGAAAGGATAATGGAAATAAGAGGAACAACGGTCATCGCCGTGAGAAAAGACGGCAGAACCGCCATAGGGGCGGACGGTCAGGTCACTTTCGGCAACACGGTCATGAAACACAACGCCAAGAAGGTAAGAAGAGTCTATAACGATAAGGTGCTGTGCGGTTTCGCAGGCTCAACGGCGGACGCCTTCACTCTTATGGAGCGTTTCGAGGCTAAGCTTGAGACCTTCGGCGGCCAGCTTCTGCGCGCGGCGGTGGAACTCGCCAAAGACTGGCGCACGGACAGGTATCTCCGCAGGCTTGAGGCTATGATGGTTGTCGCCGGAGGGGACGCAGTGTACATCATCACCGGCAACGGCGATGTTGTGGAACCGAATAACGGCGTGGCCGCCATAGGTTCCGGCGGGCCTTTTGCGCAGTCCGCGGCAGTGGCTCTCACGGAAAACACGGAACTTTCCGCCGCGGAAATAGTCAGAAAATCATTGGAGATAGCGGGCGACATCTGCATCTACACCAACAGGAACATAATAGTCGAGGAATTATAGATATGAAAACCGATCAGAGTCTGATGGCGGCGCAGGGTGCGCTCACGCCGAAACAGATTGTGGAAGAGCTTGATAAATACGTTGTCGGTCAGAAAAACGCTAAGAAGGCCGTGGCTGTCGCCCTGCGCAACAGATGGCGGAGACTCCAGCTTCCGGATAAGCTTCAGGAGGAGATTTCTCCGAAAAATATAATCCTCATCGGGCCCACAGGCGTGGGCAAGACCGAGGTCGCTAGAAGGCTCGCCAAACTTGCCGGAGCGCCGTTTATGAAGATAGAGGCCAGCAAGTTCACCGAGGTGGGCTATGTGGGGCGCGATGTCGAGAGCATGGTGCGTGATCTGGTCGAGATAGCCATAGCCATGGTGAAGGCGGAGAAGAAGGACGCAGTTCTGGAAAAGGCCAGACGCAACGCCGAGGAGAGGCTTCTTGATATCCTCCTGCCGAAAAAGCCCGGGTTCTCGGAAGAGAGCTCCGATTCATCCACCCGTGAGAAATTCCGCAGGATGCTCGCCGCGGGCGAGCTTGAGGAGCGGGAGATCGAGGCGGACGTTGAGGAGCAGGGGCCTCAGGTGGAAGTGCTCACCAACATGGGCATGGATGAACTGGGGATGAACATAGGGGACATGATGAAAAACATGTTCCCGAACAGGAAGAAAAAAAGAAAAATGAAGATAAAGGAAGCCAGAACCGTCATCGAAATGGAAGAGGCGGCGAGGCTTATAGACATGGAGGACGTTAAGAAAGACGCCCTGCGCCGTGTGGAGCAGACGGGCATCATCTTCCTTGACGAGATAGACAAGATCTGCGCCCGCGAAGGTGCTGCCCACAAGGGGGGCGATGTCTCCCGCGAGGGTGTGCAGAGGGATCTGCTGCCCATAGTCGAGGGCTCCACAGTGAACACCAAGCACGGCATGGTCAACACCTCCCACATACTTTTCATAGCGGCGGGCGCTTTCCACATGGCAAAACCGTCCGACCTCATCCCCGAGCTTCAGGGGCGTTTCCCCATAAGGGTTGAGATGGACTCTCTTGAAACGGAGGACTTCATCCGCATACTGAAAGAGCCTGAAAACGCCCTCACAAGGCAGTATGAGGCGCTTCTCAGGGCGGACGGGGTAAGTGTCGAGTTCACTGATTCCGGCATAATGAAGATAGCGGAAATCGCCACGGAGGTTAACCGCTCGCTGGAGAACATCGGCGCCAGAAGGCTCCACACCATACTCGAAAAGCTTCTGGAGGAAATTTCCTTCGAAGCGCCGGACACGGCGGAAAAGAACATAATCATCGATGACACATATGTTGAGAATCACCTCAGGGGCATAGTCGAGGACAGGGATCTCAGCAAATACGTTTTATAGGATAACACATGAGAAAATTACTGGTACTTATTCTTGTTCTCTTGCCCTTCGCCGCTCAGGCGAGGTTTGAGAAGATAGCCTCGGATGTTAACTCGCTCTTCAGCAGGATGGGCGGATATGTGGTCAGCGTGGACGGCAGCGTGATCTATTCGGATCTCGGCTCAGCCTCAAATATTTACCCGGGGCTTGTGCTCAAGGTTTACAGAGAGAGCGAGGAGATTATACACCCCATAACCAAGCAGGTTCTGGGCAGAAAAAAGGTGCTGATCAGCGATGCGGTGGTGAAAAGCGTTTTTGAAGGCTATTCCGAACTGGAACTCGCGGATAAAAAAGCTTTGCCGAAAGTCGGCGATGCCGTTGTCCTGAACCCTCCTGTTGAGGTCGCTTTCAGGGCGGTTAACGTGCCCACCCGCATTGAGCTTCTGCTGAAAGAGGATGTGGCAAAGGTTTCCAATGTTGTCCTTAAAGACACGGCTGGTATAGCCCTTGTTTTTACGCAGGATGAAAAAGGCGGCATATCCCTTGAGGCGAAAGACACAAAAACAGGAACACTTATCGCAAGCGCCTATTACGCCGATATCGAAGCGGAGGATTCCGGAAAGCTCACCAGAGACTCCTTTCAGAGCGAGATGATTGAAGCGGAATATGACACGATGACAGTCGGTCATATGCTGGATAAGGAAGAGATATACACCGCGGTTTCAAGCAAGGCTCAGGTTGACTTCTACAGGTTCACCGGAAAGGCCTTTGAGAAAAAAGCCGAGCTCAAGCCCGAGGGAATAAGGTTTATTGTCTCTGTGGACAGTGCGGATCTGGACGGAAACGGAATAGAGGAAGTGCTTGTTTCATGGCTTGAGTATGACAAATTCGCCAAAACGAATGTCTATGAGTTTGACGGGGCAAAATTTGTGCTCAAGGCGGAGAAGCTTCCCTTCTTCTCCAGAGTCAGCTACGACAAGGGCAGAAAAGTTGTTCTCACGCAGAGGCTTGCCACGGACGGAACATTTGTCGGGCAGATTCAGAAGCTTGAGTATAAAGGAAGCTACGTAAGGGGAGACGCGGTTCCCGGGTCCGCCGGACGTAAACTTTTCGGCTTTGGATATGCTGATGTAAACGGCGACGGCAGTGTTAACCCTGTTTACATAAACGATGACTACAAGGTTGTTGTGGAGAAAGACGGGAAAGAAGTTTTCACAAGCGTTGAGCAGTTCAGCCAGACCCCAAAATACATCAACCTTCAGGAAGAGCAGGAAATAAGAAAAGCCACCCAGAAGATTAAGGATATAGACGCTTTTGAGGTTATTGAGCAGAGACAGCATATTAAAGGACGTGTGTTTATCAACACGGACGGAAGGCTTTATCTGATCAAAAACCAGTCCATGTCAAACATGCTGCCTAACACATTCTCCTACAAGGGTTCCGCATTCGCAGTTTACGGCTGGGAAGGCAAAACCATGACGAAAGTCTGGGAATCCGACCTGAAGGAGCCGGTGATTGTAGACTATTATATGTATGAGGAGTACGGCAGAACCTATCTCTTCATGCTCCGCAACATATCCGGCGGGCTTTTCCGCAAAGCCACAAGCCAGATAGAGTATATAGAAACGAAATAGCTTTTTTTTGATAAATCCCCCTC
>JBFWJG010000026.1:17876-33667 GCA_050253335.1 Deferribacterales bacterium
GGAAGTAAAAAGGGTAACCTTTTAAACAGTAAAAACCTACAGGAGGAAAAAGAATGAGAAAACTTTTAGTAGTTCTCATGGTGGTGGCTTTTGCCGCTACGGCATTCGCTGCTGACGTTAAACTCAGCGGTTACATGGAAGTAAAAGGTATCTACGTTGAAAACGGTGGTATCAACGAAGACTCACTTGGTGAGAAATCATGGTGGGAGCAGGACGGTAACGTTCAGGCTAAATTCATCGTTGACAAAGGCACAGCCTTCACAGTAAGAGGCGATTTCCATGATGGTACTTGGGGCGATCCCGAAATGAAAGCCAAAACAACCGGTGACGGCGAAGCTGGCTTCACTATCCAGAGAGCTTTCCTTGAGCACGACTTCGGTAAAGCAGCTATCCATGCTGGTCTTATGGCTACAGGCGGCTGGGGTACAGCTTTCGGTAACAACGTTGAAGGTAACTACAGAGTTAAACTTATAGTTCCTGTTGCAACCGGTAAACTTACTTTCCAGACAACTAAAAACTACGAAGCTGGCGATTACGAAGTTGAAGATTCTGAAAAAGATGATAACGATGGTTACGGCGTTGACTTCGTAGGCAAAACCGGCGCTTTCACTTACGGTGCTAACCTTACTTACGCTAATAACTCTTATGTAACAAACAGCGGCGGCGTTCAGTATCCTAGTACTGTTAATAACAGTGATGGTACTCAGCAGATTAAACTTGAAGTTATGCTTAAGGGCGACCTTGGCATGTTCGGCTTCGAGTCTGAATTTGCTTATGCTGATGTAACAAGCGACATACTTGTTTCCGAGTCTGCTACTGCTAGTCAGGACTACAGCCTTTTCGGTGCATATGTTAACGGTTTTGCTAAACTTGGCAAAACAACTGCGGGTCTTGTGTTCCTTTACGGTTCCACTGACGAAGATGCTAACAAAGGTTACGCTTTTGCTGACGACTTCGATACTACTTACATAGTTGACGAACTTGGCGGCAACGCTCTTGCACCCGGAAAAGGACATGATGACCTTACTGGTTACACTGCTTTCAAACTGTATGCTGACTATGCTCACAGCGATGCTCTTACTCTTGGTGCAGCTTTCGTTTACGCATTCTCCAACTGGGATGATGCTGATTATGAAGACATTAACCTGTACGAACTTGATGCGTATGTTTCATACCAGATCAACAAAGCTCTTAACTACACAGTTAAAGCAGCTTACCTTCAGGTTAACGAAATCGATTCAGGCTCTGCTCAGTACGATGCAGACCCCATCTACTATGCTTCTCACATGCTTAGCGTAGCTTTCTAATCTATACTGAACTGAGAAAAGCTTAAAAAATACCAGAGCCCGCCGGATTTGTCCGGCGGGCTTTTTTCGTTTCCCCTCATACTGAAAGTTGCTTTATCTTGAGACTCTTCGCTTCCGCTCAGAGTGACAGCGTTCGTTGCGTCATTCTGAACGCAGTGAAGAATCCCTAATCCGCTCCGTTGCGTCATTCTGAGGCACAGCCGAAGAATCTCTTAATCACTTTAACCATTTCGCACGGCGCGGCTCCTTCAGTGGAGCTGAGGAAATGTCCGTTCTGAAGGTTGCTTTATCTTGAGACTCTTCGCATTCGCTCAGAGTGACGGTGTGCATTGCGTCATTCTGAACGCAGTAAAAAATCTCTAAACTGCTCCGATGTGTCATTCTGAGGCACAGCCTAAGAATTCCTCAATCACTTTAACCATTTCGCGCGGCGCGGCCCCTTCAGTGGAGCTGAGGAAATGTCCGTTCTGAAGGTTGCTTTATCTTGAGACTCTTCGCATTCGCTCAGAGTGACGGTGTGCATTGCGTCATTCTGAACGCAGTGAAGAATCTCAGGGTGTAGTCCGGTCTGAACCTCGCTTTATCTTGAGACTCTTCGCATCCGCTCAGAGTGACGGTGTTAATTGCGTCATTCTGAACGCAGTGAAGAATCACTAATCCTGTTCCCATTTGCCTGAATAAATGAGTCCTTCTTTTTCCCGCCGTTGTTTATCACCATTTTCAGTTGTATAAACGTAGTTTATGGGCTAAAAATTAAGTATTGCTTATTCCGGAGGAACCATGACAGCCAGACTTTTAAAATCATTTGTTTTTATATTCATAGCTCTAGTTTGTTTCTCAAAGGTTTATGCACTTGATATGGCTGATGTCAGCCCTGAAACACTCGAAATTATGCGCAACAACCCCGGTCTTCTTGAAAAGTATCAGGATGAACTTAATTCATCCAAAACAGGAAAAGAAAACAGAACCGGAAGCCAGAACGCATCTGACAGAAACAGCAGGATTCAGGATAAGCAGCTTCCCAAAAATCTTGATAACCTGACTGAAGAGGATTACAGGCGTTATCCTCATCTCCGCAGTCTTCCGAAATATGACAACGGCACAGCTTTTCCCGTGCAGGACAACGCGACTGCGGTTTTCCCTCCCAAGCCCGCAGTTCCCGATCCTTTTGTCAAAAAACAGCTCAGGTACATGAGTGACAATGAAACAAAAACAATAGGCGTATTCGGGTTTGTGAAATACCCCAATAAATACAAAGTAGACAAAACATTCAACATACTTGACTCCGTCGCCGAAGCGGGCGGTCCCCTTGAGCTTGAGAAGCTTCAGAAAATATCCGTCTACCGCAGGGGTGCGGAAGTGGCGGACTTCACATACACCCCCAAGAACACATACCGCATGTCCCAGTATACGCTTCAGGATAATGATACTGTAATTCTTGAAGGCAGATACGAGGAACCGCAGGATAATAAGACCGAGGAAATTCTTCCACTTGAGATTTTCGGCCATAATATATTCAACAGCACGGAGAACTTTGTTCCCGACCAGAACGCTATTAATTTTTCCGAATATGTCCTCGGCCCCGGCGACAGGCTTCAGGTTTACATCTGGGGAAGGATAACAAAAACGCTCAGCCTGCCTGTTAACGCAGACGGTTCTGTTATCTCTCAGGAGACAGGCAGAGTGCAGGTCTCCGGCAAGCGTTTTGAGGAGATTCAGTACACCATAAAAGGGATACTTGAAAGCATGGAAGGGGTTTACGCCGAAGTGCTTGTGGAAAATGTCCGCAGCATCCGCGTACTTGTTCTTGGTGAGGTTGCCCGTCCGGGGTATTACACCGTCAGCAGTTTTAACAATATTTCAAGTGCGATTGTCATGGCAGGCGGTCTGACAGAGAGAGCCAATATCAGAAATGTTCAGGTCAAAAACGGCGGCGGCACAGTCGGAAACATAGATTTTTACAACCTTATAATACACGGCGACAGTTCAGGGGATTTCCTTCTTAGCCCGGGAGACACGGTTTTTGTTCCCAGAACCGCAATGCGCGTTACCCTTGAAGGCAAGGTGAGAACCCCCGCTATATACGACCTGAAAAACGGGGAAAGTCTGGCGGATCTGATCCGTTTTGCCGGCGGGATCGAGGCAAGCGGCTATAAGAAGAATATTTTCCTGAGAAGCTTCACTGATGACGGAAAAGTTGTCACAAAATCATATGTTTACGGCACAAGCCTGAAAAACGCTAAGCTCAAGGACGGCGACAGGGTTTTTGTTATGGAGTCCGATATTCCTGATTCGAACTCAGTTGAGCTGAAAGGGAATGTTTATTTCACAGGAATGTATTCCATTGAAAAAGGCGCCAGACTCTCAGACATACTGAACAGCAAGGATATGCTGAAACGGAACACAGCCCTTGAGTACGGGTTTATTGAACGCTACACCGGCGAAGGTAAAACAAAGCAGATCATCGGCTTTGATCTGGGTGAGGTTCTTAGAAACCCGCAGAATCACGAAAACAATGTTGAAGTGCAGGCTATGGACGTTATAAATATCCTTACTTCGGAAGAGGTGAGGGCGCAGCATTTTGTAAGTGTCTCCGGAGAGGTTAACGCCGCCGGCAAGTACAAGATGCCCGAAATAGCGAATGTCATGGATGCGATAATGAAGGCCGGAGGCTTTGCGATTGACGGTTCAACGGAGAGTATAGAAGTCGTCCGGAAAATAGGCGGCAAGTTTTACACAAGATTCATTGACGCGCAGACAGCGAGAAAGCTGGAACTCAATCCGGATGACAGCATTGTGGTGCATTCAAAATATGCCGATTCTCCGAAAGGCTACATTGAGGTGGACGGAGAGGTGAACAATGCCGGCTCCTTCCTTCTGAGCGAGAATCTCACAGTGAGCGAGCTGATAAAGAAGGCGGGCGGACTGAAAAAAGAAGCATATAAAGACATTGCACACCTTTTCCGCATAAAGGATGAAAGCTTTAACTACGCTCTCACGAGGATATCCCTCTCTGAGGCGATGAGCGGTAATCCGGAGAGCAATCTTATCCTCAGGGACGGAGACAAGCTTTTTGTGCACTCCGTGTTTGAGTTTAATCCTAAAAAGACAATAAGCATAAACGGCGCTGTCAATGTGCCCGGCAAATACATATATGCCGCTGATATGAATATCAAAGATCTCATAATCTCAGCCGGAAACCTGAAAGACAACGCATATTATGACTCTGCGGAGATAGTCCGCATGAACATTGTGGACGGAGTCACCAAATACAGCGTTGTTGATGTGAACCTTAATGAGGTGATGAAAGACCGATATAATGTCAGGCTTCAGCCGTATGATCAGGTTTACATAAAAGAAGTTTCCGGATTCAGGGAAGGAATGCTTGTGAAAATCACCGGAGAAGTTCTTTTCCCGGGGGAATACGCAATCACAAAAGGAGAGCGGATCTCAAGCGTTCTTAAAAGAGCGGGCGGCGTTACTGACTACGCGTATGTGAACGGAATGAAGTTTATACGCCAGTCAGTAAAAATGATTGAAGAGGAAAACCTGAAGGAAATGAAAATAAGGCTGGAAAGCATGGTCACATCTATGTCTTCCCAGCAGATAGCGTCATCGCTTTCCGCACAGGATATTGCCGCGAACGAGAGCCTTTCAAAAAATCTTGAGAACACTATCAAAAAGCTGGATGAAATTGAACCGGAAGGAAGAGTGGTGATAGATGCTGAAAGCATAGACGAACTCGCCAGAAGCACCTATGACTTTGAACTTGAAAGCGGAGATGAGATACACGTTCCTGCGAGAAAATCCACCATTACTGTTGTCGGTGAGGTTTTCAGAGCCACAAGCTTCGCCTATGACATAAGCAGGAGCACCGTTTCGGATTATCTCAACCGTTCCGGCGGAATGACGGAAATAGCTGATAAAAATAATGTATATGTAGTGCGGGCGAACGGCAGCGTCGTTTCCAACCAGTATGTGAAGAACAACTTCTGGTGGAAGGATATTTATGATGTGAAGCTGAATGCCGGAGATGTTGTCGTTGTTCCGAGAAAGCTCAAGTTCCCCAGTTATATGAGAGATATAAAAGACGTTACCCAGATACTCTACCAGATAGCGACAACCTTTGCCGTAACCAAGCTCATGTTTTAGGAAGGTATTATGAAAAAAACAGCCCTGCTTCTTGCCGCAGTCATAATTTCAGCATCCCTGCCCGCTTACGCCGCAGGGAGGTACGCCACGTCTGATATACCGCTTACAAACAGGTATTTCTACCGTCTGGCTGAAAGAAGTATGGCTATTGAACCCAGCATACACTTCACAGACAATTTTAAGCCCGTGTCCGTGCGGGAGGCAGAGGTTCTGTTTAACAACAGTGAGGAGATGCGCGATCTTTTCGGGAATACCGCAGGGACAGAGGAGCTTGCCGCAAAGGCAGGAAAATACTACAGCGGTGAAGAATTCAGCGGAAAAGGCTTTAAGCTTATACCCGTCAGGGAAATCAGCCTGAAAAACAGATATGTTTCAGATGAGGGGATGAGTGTCGAAGGGGATTTCGGTGAGGATATAGGGGACGATGTTTTCAATAGGGTGAGCCTAAGCGGCAGTCTTTATCTGACAAGCTTCTTCTCCGCCGACTATACCTTGGGGGTCTACAGGAATTCCGAGGAAACTGAAGTGGAAGCCGAGAGGGCAAAGATTAAGCTCGCCGGAAAACACAATGCATACATCGGCGCTATAGATAATCTTCAGATAGGTCCCGGCTATTTCGGACAGCTTATAATCGGTGATAACATCCGTCCGCAGAAGTTCGCGATGATAAAGACAGAAATCCCTTACAGCTGGGGTTTTCTCGGTCAGTTCAGGTATTATGTTTTCAATTTCTGGTTTGATGATGACGACAGGAAAAATGAAGATCCGCAGCTTCTGGGGATAAGGTTTTCTCTCAAGCCCGCTGACTGGCTTGAACTCGCGGTGACCAGAACAAGCTTTTACGGCGGAAGCGAGATGCCCTCCTACGGCGTGTCAGATTATTGGGATATGCTCACCGCAAAGGATGAAAACAGCGAAACCGAACATGACACAGACCAGTTTCTGGGCGCAGAGATGTCTGTTTATCTCCCTTTTCTCAAAAAAAGCGGAATACTCAGAGGCGGCAAGTTTTATGTGGAGTACAACTGGAATGATATAATCGCTCCGTGGCAGTCCGAAGACAGCGGAAAAAACCTTAAACTTCTTGGTGAGTCATATATTTATGGTCTTCTCCTCACCACAGGAAAAACAGATATAAGGTTTGAAACTGCGCGTATAAGCAGTGAGACATATCTTCACGAAAATTACAGACCAGAAGGCTATAGCGTTGAGAACTATATAATCGGGCATCAGCTCGGAAGAGACAACGAAGGTTATTATTTCGAAATATACACAGAGTTTAACGAATTCTTCCATCCGTATTTCAAGGCTTCCTACATAACAAAAGGGACAAGAGACAGCATTGTCAGACAGAAAGAACAGCAGTACTCCGCCGGAGCGGAACTGTTCATAGGGGAAAACCTTGAAGTAAACACTTTTGTCCGCTGGATTCATCAGGACAAAAAAGACATGGACGAGAGGTTGTTTTATTATGATTTTTCAGGCAGTTCAGAGGAAAATTATATTGCGGGGCTCGATCTGAAATATACATTCTGATTGATCTGCTGTTAAATTTATGCCATAAGCCGCATATGAACCAGCGCTTTTAACTACTTCTCCCTGATCTCAGTTATGCAAAATTTGTAAAATGGTAATATTTACTTTTAGTATCTTAAAAATAAATGTATATACTGAGAAAAGTTATGAGTAAGCTAAATGTCAACAAAGTTGTTTTGTGAAAAGGATATAAAGATATGCGTTATGGGGTTTGGATATGTCGGTCTGCTCCTAACGGTATAGTTGCTTTATCTATTTAGAATGCATTTTTGTAAAACATTTTACAACTGACTAGAGAACAGTTTATCAGCTATGATTTTGCGCAAATCCTTAATTATGCATGAATTAAGATTTCTATGTGTGATAAGAGACTTTGGATGAATTATGTTATGCTTGAACGTATCCGGAGAATATTGAAATATAGCTTTGTCTATTTTCATTCGTTCAGTAACGGGCACGAGTTAAGGTGAAAATTGGCTGAATCGTTCAGCTTCTAAAATGCCAGAAGACCCGATTCTTTTCTGGAGAAAGAACACCATATGAAGCCTATAAAGGATTAGAGATTCAAGTTTGAGAAAAATAAAATGATAATCTGAAAGCTTACACCGTATTTTAGTCTAAAACCGTACTGAAAAGGGGACCGCCTCTATGAAAATATTAGTAACAGGTGCTGCAGGGTTCATTGGGTTTCATGTTGCAAAAAGACTTTCTGAAAAAAAATATGACATAGTCGGGCTAGATAAAATCAATGACTATTATGATACACTGCTTAAATTCAGCAGGCTCCATGAATCCGGCATAAGTTAATCAGATATAGAATACGGGAAAGAAACACTTTCGTTCAAATCCGGTAACTATAGATTTGTTAAGATGAATCTGGAAGACAAAGAAGGAATGCACAGGCTTTTCCGGAAAGAAAAATTTGATAAAGTCTGTCATCTGGGTGCACAGGCAGGGGTCAGATACAGCCTAGAAAACCCTCATGCGTATGTGGATTCAAATATAAGAGGTTTTCTCAATATACTTGAAAACTGCCGCAGTGAAGGAACAGAGCATCTGTTATACGCCAGCAGCTCATCAGTATACGGCCTGAACGAGGAACAGCCGTTTTCGACATCACAAAAAACCGACCGCCCGATCAGTCTTTACGCAGCCACCAAAAAATCTAATGAGCTCATGGCACACGTTTACAGCGGCTTATTTAATATACCAACCACGGGTCTGAGGTTTTTCACCGTCTACGGTCCCTGGGGCAGACCGGATATGGCGTTATTCAGTTTTACAAAATTGATCTTAGAAGGCAAGCCCATCAACATTTATAATGGTGGAGAAATGGAGCGTGATTTCACTTATATTGATGATATCACCGAAGGGATTATTCGTATCATGGAGCTGCCTGTGCAGAGTAATGAAAAAGATGATTCACCTTCAGTTGCTTATCAGAAACCGCCATACAGGCTGTATAATATAGGGAACAGTAAGCCTGTCAGGCTTCTGGCATTTATAGAGCTTATTGAGAAATATCTGGGTAAGAAGGCTATAAGAAACTTTATGCCCCTTCAGGCTGGAGATGTTGTCAAAACATATGCAGATGTAAGCGACCTTGAAAGAGATACCGGTTACAAACCTTCCACAGATCTTGAGTTGGGTATTAAGAGATTTGTTGAATGGTATAAATCATTTTATAATGTTAGCTAGAATGGTAAGAGTTGTTCAAATATGAAACAGATGCCCTTATATATTCAAAAAAGAAAAGCCGCAGTTATCTTCACTTATGACCTGTTCGCAGTGACGGCGGCGCTGTTTATCGCTTTTTTTGCCGTATATACAGCACCAAAAGGAGCCCCTGTTTTTCATTTCTGGCTTCTTTTTATGCTTGTTTTCAAGCTGACAGGCTTTGCATTCTTTTTGGGCTACAGAATCAGCCTTCGTTATATATGTTTTAAGGATCTTGCACGTCTGTTTGCTGTTTTAGTTGCTGTATTCTGTGCGGCGCTTAGTCTTAATATTTTCTTTTACATCAGCGAATCACGTTTCGTTATTCCGTTCAGGTTCCTTCTTATAGACCTTTTTGCAGGCTTTATGCTTCATGGCGGCGGCAGGGTGATGAGAAGGCTCTTGATCGAGTTTAAACGCTCATCCGGCAAAAGCTACAAGCAGAAAAAAGCGGTTATTATAGGAGCAGGATATTCAGGAGAGAGAATCGTCCGTGAAATGCTTCGCTCACCGAGTGAGGGGATGCTCCCGATCGCTTTTTTTGATGATGATGAGGGTAAACAGAATTCCCGCATACACAATATCCCTGTTGTGGGCAAACTTGACGGCATCTGCATCTTCTTAGCTGATCATGTCGCAGAAATGGCAGTTATAAGTATGCCGAACGCATCAACAAAAGTGATAAGAGATGTCTATCAGAGTCTGAAAAAATGCGGAATCGACGAGATCAAAATCATCAGAAGCATTCGTGAACTTGAAGAGCAGATTTCTGTTACGAAACAGTTAAGCGATATAAACATAAGTGACCTTCTGTACAGAGAAGAGGTGCATATTGACAGAAACTCAATAAGCGAGCTGATAGCAGGGAAAGAGATCCTCGTTACCGGCGCAGCAGGCTCCATCGGCTCGGAAATTGTGCGTCAGGCTATCACATTTAAACCGTCTAAGATCATCGCATACGAAATTGACGAGACAGAGCTGTTTCATCTCAATAACGAAATATTAAAAATGGCCGGAGATGTTAAGTTTCTGCCGGTTGTGGGTGATGTCAGAGATGCCGGCAAAATTAAATCTGTTTTTGCAGAAAATAATATAGAGATGGTTTTTCATGCTTCCGCATACAAGCACGTTCCTTTGATGGAAGATTATCCTGAAGAGGCGGTAAAAACCAACATCATCGGCACATATAATCTTACACACTCTGCTGCTGAATATGGTGCAAAATATTTTATAAATATATCAACAGATAAAGCTGTTAACCCGACCAGTGTTATGGGAGCAACAAAAAGAGTCACTGAGCTGATCTGCTCTGCATTCAACAGCAGTTTTTCAACATCATATATCTCAGTGCGCTTCGGCAATGTTTTAGGGAGCCGGGGCAGTGTCATACCGATTTTCATAGAGCAGATTAAAAACGGTGGCCCCGTTACTGTGACCGATCCTGAAATGAAGCGTTATTTTATGACGATACCCGAAGCTGTTTTGCTGGTTTTTCAGGCCAGTGCTCTGGGCAAGGGCGGAGAAGTTTTTGTGCTTGATATGGGTGAGCCGGTGAAAATCTCTCAGCTTGCCGAGAATCTTATCAGGTTAAATAATCTCAGCCCCTATAATGATATTGATATAGTTTACACAGGTCTGCGTCCGGGCGAGAAGCTTTTTGAAGAGCTCCTTACCGCAGAGGAAGGAACAGATGCAACAATGCACAGTAAAATATATAAGGCTGTGATCAAGTTTAACTTCTCATTCGATGAGATAACCGAAATGGTTGCCGAATTTGAACGGACAGCAAGAAATGAGAGACACAAGGTTAAAGAACTCCTGAAAAGGGTTGTTCCTTTTTATGAAGAAAATAAGGCAGACTAAATATTGAGGGAAAACACAGGGTGGCTCTAGTATGAAAAAAATCCTTCTTGTCTTTGGAACAAGGCCTGAAGCTATAAAAATGATTCCTGTTTTCAGAGCTTTAAAGGATAAAAAGTTTTTTGATACCCGTATATGCATCACTGCTCAGCACAGGGAGATGCTTGACAGTGTTTTGGAGCTTTTCGGCGTAAAGGCCGACTATGATCTTGATATAATGAAAAGCGGTCAGGATCTGTTTGATATCACTGCGGCAATACTGAAAGGGATGAAAACGGTTCTTGATGACTTTGAGCCGGATTTAGTTCTTGTACACGGGGATACATCCACAACATTTGCGGCATCACTTGCTGCTTTTTATAAACAGATTAAGGTCGGCCATGTTGAAGCGGGTCTAAGAACCGGCAGTATATACTCCCCGTGGCCGGAAGAGGCAAACCGCCGCATGACAACCCGTCTTGCTGAGTATCATTTTGCTCCCACCGCTCAAAACAGACAGAATCTTATTGCAGAAGGTGTCTCTGATTCTGATATTTCAGTTACCGGAAATACCGTTATTGACAGCTTGCTGGCTGTTGCAGGGAATATTAACTCTGACTACGGCAAGAGAGTCTGGCTCAAAGAAAAAATCATAAGCTACGGCTTCACAGGGTTTGCAGATTATTCTCCTGAGAGCAATTCCTGCAAAAGCAGATATATACTTGTTACCGGTCACAGAAGGGAAAGCTTTGGCGAAGGGTTCCGCAGCATATGTTTGGCGCTGAAAAAAATTGCATACGCAAATAAAGATATAAAAATAGTTTATCCGGTTCATATGAATCCGAATGTTCGGACTCCTGTAAATGAGCTTCTGAGAGGGATCGAGAATATTTATCTGATTGAGCCTTTACAGTATGAGGAGTTTATCATGCTGCTCTCCATGTCCTACATTGTTCTTACGGACAGCGGCGGAATACAGGAGGAAGCGCCCGCTCTCGGAAAGCCTGTGCTGGTGATGAGAGAAACCACGGAGCGGATTGAAGCTGTGGATGCAGGAACAGTCAAGCTTGTGGGAACCGATACTGATATAATATGTTCAGAGGTTCAGAAGTTTATTGATAGTAAAGATTATTATGACAGGGTTTCAGTTGTGCGGAATCCATACGGCGAGGGCAATGCGGCAGGAGTTATAGCTGATTTTTTAGTCAGTTGCTTTTCTGGAGAACATAATGAATAAGAAAGAAATAGCTGTGGATATATTTTCAAAAAAAGTTTGTGTTGTGGGTCTTGGCTACATAGGTCTGCCGACTTCATCGCTTCTTGCCTGCATGGGTTATGATGTTTATGGTGTTGATATTTCTGAAAAAGTTGTTGATACCATCAACCAGGGCAAAATACACATAGTTGAAAATGATCTTGAGGAATATGTCCGCAAAGCTGTGGAGTCCGGAAAGCTCAGATGCGGACTTCAGCCGAAAGAGGCAGATATTTTCATTATTTGCGTTCCTACCCCTTTTTACCTGTGCGACACATCCGTACCCAAGCCGAATATACAGTATGTTCTTGATGCTGCAAAAAATATAGCTCCATATCTTAAAAAAGGGGATATCGTTATTCTCGAATCTACTTCTCCCGTGGGCACAACAGAAAAGGTTGCCGATACTATAAAGGAACACCGCCCGGAACTTTTTGAAAAAGATGGGAGCCTTTACTTCGGTTATTGCCCTGAAAGGGTTCTGCCGGGCAGAATCATGGAAGAGCTTGTGGAGAATGACAGAATTATAGGCGGTATTAATGAAGATTCCGGGGAAATAATCTCTGTTTTCTATTCTTCTTTCGTGAAAGGGAATGTCAAGGTCACAAATGCGAAAACTGCGGAAATGACAAAGCTTGTGGAAAACAGCTACAGAGATGTGAATATAGCATTTGCAAATGAAATTTCCCTTATTGCAGATAAAGAAAATATAAATGTATGGGATCTTATTTCCCTTGCGAACCTTCATCCCAGAGTAAATATACTCAACCCGGGATGCGGTGTAGGCGGACACTGTATTGCTGTTGACCCTTGGTTCATCGTTTCCGACAATGAGGAAAATGCCCGTCTTATAAAAACAGCCAGAGAAGTGAACAACAGAAAGCCGGAGTGGATAGTTGAAAAAGTTCTGGACTACTGTGCGGATTTCAGGAGTGAGCACGGGAGAGAGCCTTCGGTGGTTTGTATGGGGCTTGCGTTTAAGCCTGATATCGATGACCTCAGGGAGTCTCCTGCGCTTTATATTGCCGAAACGCTGAACAGCAAAGGAGTCAGCCTCATCGCTGTGGAGCCTCATATAGAGTCTCACCCTTTCCTGAACCTGCTTCAGACCGAGGAAGCTCTTGCCAAGGCGGACTGCGTGCTTTTCCTTGTGGCGCACAGTGCGTTTAAAAAACTCAACTGCTCTGATAAGTATGTTATGGATTTTTGCGGGGTACAAAAATGAATTTAAAAAATAAGAAAGTTCTGGTGACAGGAGCAGATGGTTTTATAGGCTCTCATCTTACTGAAATGCTCATTGAGAAAGGGGCAGAGGTGAAAGCTTTATCATATTACAACTCCTTTAACTACTGGGGCTGGCTTGAGGACATAAAGAAGAAAAATGAGATAGAAGTTCTGAACGGAGATGTGCGGGATCCTCACTACTGCAAACAGATTACAAAAGGGGTGGACGTGATCTTCCATCTTGCGGCACTGATAGCCATTCCGTATTCATACTCTGCACCGGACAGCTATATCGACACTAATGTCAAGGGTACGCTTAATATGTGTCAGGCTGCCCTTGAAAACGGATGCGAAAGAATACTGCATACTTCCACTAGCGAAGTTTACGGCACTGCGCAGTATGTTCCGATAGACGAAAAACACCCTCTTCAGCCGCAGTCGCCTTATTCTGCAAGTAAAATCGGAGCAGATGCGCTGGCACAAAGCTTCTGCAACAGCTTTAAGCTCCCCCTGACCACGGTTCGTCCTTTTAACACCTACGGCCCGCGCCAGTCTGCCAGAGCAGTAATTCCCACCATCATCACACAGATAGCCTCAGGGATTAAAGAAATAAAACTCGGCGATGTTGCACCAACAAGAGATTTTAACTATGTGGAAGATACTTGCAGAGGCTTTATGATGATAGCCGAGTGTGACGGTGCAGTTGGCGAAACAATAAATATCGGTTCTAATTATGAGATATCAGTTAAGGATACGCTGGAGCTTATCAAGAAGATTATGAAAAGCGATGTGATATTCAAAACCGATGAGCAGAGGATCAGACCTGAAAACTCAGAAGTATTCAGGCTTTGGTGCGACAATACAAAAATAAACAAACTGACCGGTTTTGTTCCCGAGTACTCTATAGAAAAAGGGCTGGAAAAAACAATAGAGTGGTTTACGGATAAAAATAACTTAAAAAAATATAAAACTGATATTTATAATGTTTGAAAAGACAATAGCTTTTATAAAAAAACTCTATCCTTACAAAGATTTTATCGCTCTTCACGAGCCTGTGCTGGGTGAAGAGGAGAAGAAGTATCTGTGCGAATGTGTTGACAGCGGATTCGTCTCCAGTGTGGGCAGCTTTGTTAATCTGTTTGAGAGACGTGTCGCTGAGTTCTGCGGTGCATCCTTTGCCGTTGCAACAGTAAACGGCACTTCAGCGCTTCATTGCGCCCTCAAGCTTTGCGGAGTCGGTCAGGGTGATGAGGTAATCACGCAGGCGCTTACTTTTGTCGCAACAGCAAATGCAATCTCATATTGCGGGGCTCGCCCTGTATTTGTGGATATAAATAAGGATAATATGGGGCTCTCCGCAGAATCACTGGAAGAGTTTCTGTCTATAAACGCAGTAAAAAATAATGATGGTTCTTGTGTAAATAAGCTTACAGGAAGACGCATATCTGCCTGCCTGCCCATGCATACTTTCGGGCTGCCTGCCGACATGGAGCAGATAGTAAACATATGCGATAAATATAATATCCCCGTGGTTGAGGACTCTGCGGAGTCTATGGGAAGCTTTATCGGCAAGAAACATACGGGACTTTTCGGCAAAGTCGGTATACTCAGCTTTAACGGCAATAAAATTATTACCACAGGCGGCGGCGGTATGATCATTACGAATGATGAAAAACTTGCTGCTGAGGCCAAACATATAACAACAACTGCGAAAAAACCTCATAAATGGGAGTTTTTCCATGATATGACAGGATTCAACTACAGGATGCCGAATGTAAATGCTGCTCTGGGATGCGCCCAGCTTGATAAGCTGAGCAGTTTCCTGGAGAACAAGCGTGAAACAGCAATGTTTTACAAGGATTTCTTCAAAAGTGAAGGGATTAGCTTTGTATCGGAACCCGAAAACTGCACCTCAAACTACTGGCTGAATGCCGTAATTATGAGTGACAAAACTGAGAGAGATGCTTTTCTTGAAGAAACAAATTCGGCAGGTGTTATGACAAGACCCCTTTGGGAGCCTATGAACAGACTCCCCATGTATGCTGATTGTGTGTCCGGTAATCTGGAAAATACGGAATGGCTCAGCGACAGAGTGGTCAATATCCCCAGCGGTGTGAGAGGATGAAAAAAAAGCTCCTTCTGTATGGCGGCGGCGGGCACTGCAAGTCTGTCATTGATGTAATAGAATGCACAGGTGTGTACGAGATAGAAGGAATTATCGATCGAGAAGAGAACGTTGGCAAACTTGTTCTCGGTCATAGAATTATCGGTTCTGATAAAGATTTGCCGGCACTCCTGAAAAACTGTCCGAATATTCATATATCATTTGGCTTTATCAAAAACTCTGAAAACAGAAGAAAGGCAGCTGAGATGCTGGAGTCTCTTGGTGCTGTTTTCCCTGTTATTATTTCGCCTCGTGCTCATGTTTCCGCCCATGCTCGGATTATGCCGGGTACGATTGTGATGCATGGTGCGATAGTAAATGCGGCATCCGAAGTCGGCTGCCACTGCATTCTTAATACAAACAGCCTGATTGAGCATGACTCTGTGGTTGGAAATCACTGCCATATATCTACTTCATCCACGGTAAACGGAACCTGCACAATAGGGGACGATGTTTTTTTCGGCAGCGGTTCCGTCATGGGGAATAATCTTTTAATATGTTCAGGAACAGTGATCGGAAGCGGCTCGGTTGTTGTAAAACCAATCGAGGAACCAGGGATCTACGCAGGAAATCCCTGTAGACTTATAAAAAACAGAGG
>JBFWJG010000027.1:0-33264 GCA_050253335.1 Deferribacterales bacterium
GCGTAAGAGATTGAGTCACTGCGGGGAGCATGGCGGTGCGGTTGTAGAGGTGGCATTGCCCGCTGCTGCTTTTCGCATATTCAAAAAGTTTTTAGTCCTGAACCTGCCCACAAGCTCCTCCAGACCTTCGGCCTGTTTGCTGAGCTCAACAACTGTCGAGGCTATCTCGTCTATGGATATTGAGCTGCGCTCTATGTTGCCGGATATAACCTGTGTGTTCTGGTTGATATTCTGTATGGCCGTCACCTGCTCCTCAACACTGGCCGCAATAATTCCGCTAGCCGTGTCTATCTGTTTGACGGATTCGACTATGAGGTCGAAGAAGCTCTGGGTTTCCTCTATGATTTCCACTCCGCCCTCGACCTTGCTTCTTGCCTTTGTCATGCTTTCAGAAGCCATGTCAGCCTCATTCCTGAGTGCGGTTATTATGCTGTCTATCTCTTTGATCGCGCTCTGGGAGCGTTCGGCAAGCTTGCGCACCTCATCAGCGACAACTGCAAATCCTCTTCCGTGCTCCCCTGCCCTTGCGGCTTCGATAGCGGCGTTCAGAGCCAGAAGGTTTGTCTGATCCGCAATATCGTTAATAACGTTGAGTATGTTCCCGATCCTGCGGGATGACTGCGAAAGGTTGTCAACCGTGGCTCCCAGATCGTCCACATTGCTTTTTATATCGGTTATCTCCTTCACGGCGGAAAGAAGCTTGGTTCTGCCTGCGGTGATGTTTTTATCAGCGGTCTCAGTCCTGTCCTTCATCTCATCCAGTGAGCGCAGAACCTCTTCGGAGGAAACGCTTATCTCCTCCGTGGCGGAGGCTGTGGCAACTATCTGGGAGGACTGATCGCCGAAACTGACCGCAAGATGCTCGGAGGTTGCGGAAAGCTGTGTGCTCCCCGCCGCAACCTGACGCGCGGAATCCTTCACGGTGTTTATAATTTCGCTGAGTTTCCCGACAAACCTGTTGAAATGCCCAGCCATTTCACCTATTTCATCCCTGCCTTTGACAGGGAGGGAGACAGTGAGATCCCCTTCCCCTTCGGAAATCTGCCTGAGCACATCGTTGGCGCTTTTTATTCCGCTTACAAGGGTTCGTGTAATCACAAGAGCCACAGCAAGGCCGAAGAGGACGCCGATAACAGTGAAGAATACCAGCCCGTAAACTGCGCTTTTCTCAACAAGGTGCGCTCTTTCGCCGAGTCTGGCTATCTCTGCGTTGTTCACTTCGGTGAGCGCGTCAATCTTGTCTCTCATTGCCTGAAAAGCTTTCGCCCCATCTCCCAGAGTCAGGACAAGGGCAAGCGCCCGCCCTTCATTCGTGTCCTCTTTGCGGGCTTCCACAATCCGCATGGAAACCGCTTCCCACTCTCTCCGCAGCCGTTCGTATTCATCGAGCAGGGCTTTTTCTTCCGGCAGGGTTGCAGTTTCCTTATATTTGTTTATTCTGTCCCGCGACTGGCCTGCATTATCGCTGTACTCTTTCAGAAGAATCTGAAAATTATCGCTTTCCGCATTGGAGAAAATCATGGTTCTCTCCGCTATGAGAAGCTGGTGAAGATCCCTGTCGGCCTCAAGGAGAAGCTGAACCGCAGGCATTCTGACCTGCATGGCATCATTGAGAAGATTGTCGATACTGGCTGTGCTTCTGTGCCCCACAAAGCCTGTGGCGGCAAGGAGCAGGATTAATATCCCGAAACTTATAAGAAGTTTTGTTCCGATTCTGATATTGCTAAGAAAAGTCATAAGAGCCTCTCAGGACGATGTTAAAGTTTGTACGGCTGTATACGCAATTATACGATCCGGAAAATAATTATCAAGTTAAAGTGTTTTAAAAGAAACTTTGAGAACCCGCCGGAGGAACCGGCGGGATAACATCATGATTAAATAAGAGAATTTACAAATTCAGAGTAAGCGGCGGGATTCTTCTGGAGCTTAACCGCCGCGGTGCCCACCACAAAGCCGTCCGCGACATTCAGAGCCTTGTCCGCATCGGTTTTGTCCTTTATGCCGAAACCCATGACTATCTTCTTATCGGTAAACGCTTTTATCTGCTGTATGCGCTCAGAGATTTCAGGAGAGGACAAGTCCACACTGCCCCCGGTTATGCCCCTTATGCCTATGAAGTAGATGAAATCACCCTGCATAACAGCGGCTTTCTTTATATCCTCCTCCCGTGATTCGGGAGTAACGAACGGAATCAGGGGAATCTCAAACCCCTGTTCATAAAAATAGCTGTGAAGCATGTTCGGCACATCGGGGATAATGAGCCCTGAGAGCACATCCCTGAAATCGTCCGAAAACTTCTTTATTCCGTAGTTATATATAATGTTGGCATATGTCATTATGTACAGTTTCGCGTTCCCTTTGCGGAGGGTTTTAAGCCCCGCGAGAACATCCCCTGCCTTCACTCCCGAACCCAGCGCCTCCTGCACCGCAGAAGCAATCACGGGGCCGTCCGCCACAGGCTCGCTGAAGGGAACGCCTATTTCCACAAATTCGTAGCCGGCGCTTATCACAGCATCAAAACATTTAACGAAGCTCTCCCTGTCAGGATAGTTGCCTACAATGTATATCCCTCTCATATATCCCTCTCTGAATCCTTGTCTCCCCTGCCGGAGAGGTTGATAAGCACCTTTCTGCCCTTGAACTTATCCTTGTTTTTCAACACATAGGCTATGGCGTGGCTCGATTCCACAGCGGGAACTATCCCTTCCCTGCGGGCAAGCTCACGGAAGGCGAAAACTGCGTCCTCATCCCTGACCTTGTCATATGTAACCCTGCCTGTGCTGTGCAGATATGAGTGTTCGGGTCCTATGCCAGGGTAATCCAGCCCCGCCGCGATGGAATGCACATCCGCGACCTGCCCGTCCGCCGTCTGCACGAGGTAGGTCACGCATCCGTGCAGAATTCCCGCCCTGCCCTTTCCTATGGCCATGGCGTGATCCCCTTCGTCATCCGAGAGACCGCCCGCCTCTATGCCGTAAAGCCCGCAGGGGGTGTTCAGAAAGCCTTTGAATATACCTATAGCGTTGCTGCCGCCGCCGACACAGGCCACCACAGCATCAGGGAGAAAGCCCATCTCCTCGAAGCTTGCCCTTGCCTCCATGCCGATTACACTCTGAAAGTGCGCAACCATCTCCGGAAACGGATGAGGCCCTATGACGGAGCCGATTATGTAATGAGTGTCCTCAACGTTTTTAACCCAGTCACGCATGGCGGCGTTCGTGGCATCTTTCAGGGTTTTTGAGCCGTCATGGACAAGCTCAAGCTTTGCGCCCAGAAGCTTCATTCTGTCCACATTGGGCTTCTGCCTCGCCGCGTCCACCGCACCCATGTACACTGTGCAGTCCAGCCCGAAGAGTGCGGCAACCGTGGCAGTTGCCACGCCGTGCTGTCCGGCTCCTGTTTCGGCGATTATCCTTTTCTTGCCCATGTAGCGGGTAAGGAGCGCCTGACCTATAGTATTATTTATCTTATGGGAGCCTGTGTGGTTAAGGTCTTCCCTTTTAAGGTAAATCTCGACTCCGTATTCCTCGGACATCCTTGAGGCATAATAAACCGGAGAGGGTCTGCCTATGTAGGTTGTGCTGTATCTGGCGAGATCCTTCTGAAACTCCGGATCGTCTTTAAGCCTGTTAAACTCTCTTTCAAGCTGTTCCAGCGCGGGAACAAGTGTTTCGGGAACGAACATTCCGCCGAAATCACCGAAAAATCCTTTCATATATCCGCTCCTCTTACTGCATCTATAAATTTTTTCATAAGTTCATAGTCCTTTACGCCGTCTTTCTCCACTCCGGAGGAAACATCGGCCCCGAACGGGCGCACAGCTTTCACAGCATCCGCAACATTATCGGGGTTAAGCCCGCCTGAGATCAAAAGCTTGTCGCTGTATGCGCTGAGCCATTCGGGAAAGCCTTTGTATATGCCTGAGCCTCTGCTTGCGTCATAAACAAAGAGGGCGCATTCCGCATCCCGCTCGTCTCTGTCTGACGCATAGGCGAGATTGGGCAGGTTCACCGCCTCAGACACCTGAACATAGTCCGCCAGATGCGCCGCCTCCTTCACCTCAGCAAAGCTTACGCCGACAACGAACGTTTTTATCCTTCCCTGAGCGTATGTTATAAGCCTGGCCGCCTCTTCGGCGTTCACGTATCTTCTGCTGGGTTTATGCATAACGAAGCCTGCGGCATCGTAACCCAGCTCGACCGCCTTATCTATCTGCTCAAATGTTTTTAAACCGCAGATTTTTACAAACATGCCGCCGCCATCATCTCAGCGAAAAGCTCCTCTATCCTGTCGGAAGCCATAAGCCCTGAGCCGATGAGGAACGCATCCGCCCCTGCCCCGCGCATCATGGCCACATCCATCGGCTTTTTCATGCCGCTTTCCGCCACCTTCATGTAGTCGCCGTTCAGAATATCCAGCATGTGCGCACCGTAACCCATGTGTATATCAAGAGTTTTCAGGTTACGGTTGTTCACCCCCAGAAGCTTGGGCTCGCAGGCCAGTACTGTCTCTATCTCCTCAAGGGCGTGCACCTCGAAAAGCACCTCCAGCCCCAGAATGCGTGCCTTTTTAGCGAGATAAAGCATCTCTTCCTTACTCAGCACAGAGGCCATCAGCAGGACACAGTCCGCCCCTGCGGTGTATGCGTTTGTTATCTGCCGTTCATCAATGATGAAGTCCTTGCAGAGAACGGGAATCTTGACTTCCGCCGCAACCGCCGCCAGATCGCTTATGCTCCCCTTGAAGTATTTTTCATCACAGAGAACACTCACCGCACCTGCGCCGAGGCGTTCATAGGTTTTTGCCTGAACAACCGGATCGGCCGCCGTGTTTATATCACCCAGAGAAGGAGAGGCCTTCTTGACCTCCGCTATTATCGGCTTTGTTCTGAGCGATTCCCTGAAATTCAGCACAGGCTTTGTCCGCCTGCCCGGAAAGGTTTTCAGGGTTTCCATCTCTCTGCGTTTATTGGCTATTATTTCATCCAGCATTTCAACCTCTGAGGCTTTCGAGCTTTTCAACCACTTTTCCGCTTTTTATCACGGATTTCGCCTTTTCAAAACCATCTTTCATATCAGCGCAGATTCCGCTCACATAAAAAGCCAGAGCTGTGTTCAGGGCTATGAGATCCGTAAGCTGTTCGTCCTCTCCGGCTATGGCTCTGAGGAATTTGGACTTTGCGTCCTCATCGTCAGCTACCACGGGCATTTCAAAGGGTGTGAAGAAATCAGCCGGATTAACGCTGAATTTCTCGACTCCGCCGGATGTTATCCTGCAGCAGAGTGTGGGGGCGCTGCTTGAAACCTCGTCATATCCGTCTTCCGAGCTGTAGAGGATTACCCCTGTTCTGCCCATTTTTTCAATGGCTTTTGCCAGTTTTTCAAGCTTGTCTATGTTGCTTATCCCTATGAGCTGGTAATCAGGGTCGCAGGGGTTTGAGAGAGGTCCGAGGAAATTGAAAACAGTGGGAACCTTGATCGCTTTTCTCACCGGACCAGCGTACTTCATTGCGGGGTGGAACTTCGGAGCGAAGAGGAAGACATAGCCGTGCTTCTCGAAATATTCTCTGTCCTTCCCTTCGTCAAACTCAATGGGAACACCGAGATGACGCAGAATATCCGCTGAGCCTACCTTGCCGCTCTGTGCCACGTTTCCGTGCTTCACTATATTCACGCCCGCCGCCGCCAGCACGAGGGAGACCGCAGTGGAGACATTGATTGTGGATTTTCCGTCACCGCCTGTTCCGCAGGTGTCTATGACTATCCTGTCGCCCTTGTCCAGACGTATCTTCTTCTTGTTCATGGCGTTTGCCGCACCGGCTATTTCGTCCGGAGTTTCACCCCGAAGGCGCATAGCCACCAGAACGGCCGCTATCTCCGCCTCGGTGAGTTCCCCCGCCATTATGGCGTCAAAAAGTTCGCTTGCCTCTTCAAAGCTGAGTTCATGCCCCATGGCGGTTTTCTGTACCAGAGTCATTTTATCCCCCTTGCGAAATTTATGAAATTAGTGACCATTCTCGCACCCTCTTCACTGCGCACAGATTCCGGATGAAACTGAACGCCGAAGAGCATTTTTTCCTTATCTTCCATAGCCATAACCTCGCCGTCGCTTTTCGCTCTTGCTGTCACGAGATGATCCGCGCCTTTTACGGCAAGGGAGTGGTAGCGCACGGCGTCAAACTCGTTTATCCCTTCAAAAATAACGCTTTTCTCCGCCTTCACCCTGTCTATCTTTCCGTGCATGACGGACTTTGCTTTGCCCACCTCATAACCCAGATGATAGCCTATCGCCTGCATTCCGAGGCAGACACCGAATATGGGCTTTCTGCCTGCGTATTCTTTCAGGTAGTGCAGGCTTGTGCCTGAGTTTGCGGGGTGCGAAGGGCCGGGGGATATTATGATCCCTTCGTATTTATCGGCATTAACCGTTTCGTTATTTTTTATAAGCTCAACCTCCGCGCCGTTCAGCCTGAACAGGGCATACAGGTTGTATGTGAATGAATCGTAGTTATCAACGAGCAAAAACATTGCTGTCCTCCAGATTTTTCAGTCTCTCGCACGCGGCGAACATAGCGTTCAGCTTGTTGTTTACCTCTTTGAATTCGTTTTCCGGCTTGCTGTCGTAAACTATGCCCGCTCCGGCGCGGAGTATCATTTTGTCCGGCTTAACAAGCGCGCTTCTTATGGTTATGCATGTGTCGAGGCTGCCGCTGTAGCCGAAGTAGCCCACACATCCCGCGTAAAATCCCCTCGGCGTGCTTTCGTATTTGCTGATAAGCTCCATAGCCCGCACCTTCGGCGCGCCGCTCACTGTGCCCGCGGGAAAGGTTTTCATGAATGCGTTCAGGGGCGAGAAGCCCTCTTTAAGCTTTCCGGAAACTGAAGAGACTATGTGAACCACATGGGAATAAACCTCCGCCTGAAAGCATTCGTCAACATTCACGCTCTCAGGCTCACATCCGGCGTAAAGGTCGTTGCGGGCAAGGTCAAGGAGCATGAGGTGCTCTGAAATCTCTTTCGGATCATTCAGAAGAGCGTTCTTTATTCCTTCAATGTCATCACCTATGGGGTAAGTTCCCGCTATGGGCTTGAGCACCGCTTTTCTGCCAACTACTTTCAGGTGTATTTCGGGGGACGAACCGCAGAGAACATCCTTTCCGAACTTGAGATAAAACATATAGGGAGAAGGGTTTACATTGCGCAGTGCCCTGTAGAAGCTAACGGGGTTTACCTTAGCCTTAATCTCGAACCTGTTGGAGAGAACAACCTGAATAGCCTCGCCTTCTATAATTTCGCCCCTGAGTTTTTCCACAAGTTCCATATATTCCGGCTGTTCGAACTCCTTAACAGGGTCAGACATACCGGAATCGTGGGAGTCAAAGTTAAGCCCGTGAAGCTCGCCCGCCATGGCCTCTGTGCGTTTTACCGCCTTGGCGTATGCCTCTTCCGCATCCCCTTTCAGCGGAACGGAGCAAGCGGCGTAAATCCTTCCCATGCGGTTGTCAAACACATAGAACTCATCCACTTCGAAAAAGCCTATGAGGTTCTCATCTGAAGGCTCGGGGAGAAGCTCGCGGAGCGTGCCCATGTAGTTTGCCGATTCGTAGCCGAAATAGCCCACAAAACCGCCCGCAAAGTCGCCGAAACGTCCGTCGTTGTACCCTTTGCTTTTGAAAAACTCCTGCCCGAGATAATCCATTGGGTTCATCATGAAGGTGTTCTTCTTGCCCCCCTTCTCCTCTGTAACGGTTCCGCCCTTGAAGGTTATCACCCTCTTGGGCTTGCGGCCGAAGAAAGAGAACCTTGAAAAAGTCTTGTCGAGATTCGCACTCTCCAGAAGAAAAACATGCTTCTCGTTTGAAAAATTGCGGAGAAGAGCAATGGGTGTAAGCGTGTCCCCGGCTATCTCCCTGTAAACCGTGGCACGGTCATACTGCGCTCCGTCCGCTATCTCCTTGAAAACACTCAGTTCGGGATAGATCATTTTATTCACTCCTATCTTAATTAATTTTTATTTATTCATTCTTCAGTTATTTCGATAAACCGTTATAAGTTTTCATTCGTTTAAGTTTTTTCAAAAAACTACATCCTGTGTTTTTTGAAAAGACGCTCGCGGCGGGGTAACCCCGCCTTCGCTTCGCACGGCGCATTCCCGTCCGTGGGAATGTGTGACTACCCTCATCACCAACTCCGAATAGTCAAAGCGTGTGTCCTGACTGCACAGGATGTGGCAGTCAGGACTATAAAAACAAAAAGGGGGTCGCTGTTTTCACAACGACCCCCTCTTAAATTCGGTTAAACCAAAAAGAGCCGCACGGCATGTGCCGCGCGGCTCTGTATTATCACAGTATCAGCGGACAGCCTCCTATTCTGAAAGCGTCCACCACCAAAAATTAGCTGTAAAGTTGAAACCTTTAAATGCCATTTCCATAATCAGCGATTATATGTATCCATATAAAGAAGTCAAGCGGAAATTTTCCGCCTTTCCTGCATGAACCATGCCGCTGTCACAGAGACAGATAAAACAGAGCCGATAAACAGCAGAAACGAGTTCCACCCGAAACCGCTGTAAACAAAACCCGGAACAAATGAACCGAATGTGCCCCCCGCGTAATAAAAAGAAACATACAGCCCGTTGGTTATCCCTTTTTTATCATCGGCTATTTTGTTGACATAGCCCGATGCCACGGAGTGCGCAAGAAACATCCCGCAGCAGAAAAGAAACATGCCGAAAAACATAACGTAAAGACTAGGGTAGGTAAACATAAAGAGCGTGCAGGCGTAAAAAGCAAGAGCCGTGAAAACAGTGTTCATCTCTCCGCCGAAAACCTTGATTATCCGCAGAGCATTCAGCGACATGACTATACCCATGATATAGCCCATGTACATGATGCCTATGGTAAAGGAGGATGAACCCGCGCTTATCTCCCTCACCCTGAAAGGTATGAAGTTCAGAATTGCGGCAAAGGTGAAGAAAGTGGCAAAAATAAGCAGGTAGATTGTGGCGAACTGCCTCTTTTTAAGCACATCCAGAACGGAACGGACGCTGAACTTTGAAATCTGTATCTCCGCCTCGTGGAGGCTTCGGATAAGCACAAAGGCAAGCGCAAGGCTGAAAGCGAGTATGAGAAACGTCCACCGCCAGCCGAAATAAGAGGCGATAAGCCCCGAAAAAAACCTTCCCGCGAAACCGCCGAGGATAGTGGATGATATGTAGTAGGCCATCTGCTTCTGCACTGTTTCCCGCTTGGTCACTGTGGAAATATAAGTCATTATTGAAGTGAGCACAGCAGGAATAGCCATGCCGACAAAAAAGCGTATCACTATGAGCAGGTGGAAATTATCCGTAAAAAAGAAAGCAAGCTGAAGAAGCGCCAGTGCGCCTATGCCTATTGAAAAAAGCTTTTTTGAGGAGAATGATTCCAGCATATAGCCGTAAACAATCGGCGCAATGCCGAGGGGAATCATCGTGACGGTGGTGAGCAGAGCCGCCTGCTCCTTGCTCACTCCGAATTCGCTCATCAAAATGGGCTGCAACGGCTGAGGAGCATACAGGGCGGAAAATGTCATGACCGTGGCATACACCATGATCAGAGTGTGATAAAACCGCACGCCTAATTTATTCCTTTATTAATACTGAAAAGTAAACGAGCTATAAACATAAGTGCAGTATAAAAAACAAATGCAGTAATGACAAGCAGTAAGGCTATGTAGCCGAAAATATCCGGAGCATGCATCAGAACGGTCATCAGGGATTCTTCATAATAAAAAAACCACTGATGATCACGAAAAATCACCTCATGGAGAAAGTAAAAGACCTCCTCAGCGCCCAAAACATAAATAAGAAGCCCCGAAAGGCAGAGAACGCCAAGTGTCACAGGAAGCGCCACAAAGGCTCTGGCGGGGCGTACTTTCTGGTTTATCATGGTTATAATGCAGAACAGAGACGCCACTATAAAAAAGTAAGAGCTTATCTTAAACCAGAACACCACATCCGAAACATCCATAAGGTGCTGAACCTCAGCCGGAGTGAGAAGCTGGAAGGACTTGTCCGTCATCATGGGGCTGAACTCTATCTTCTCGAGATCTTCGCCTGCGTTGTTTACGGATCTGCTTATTTCCCCGAAAAGTCTCTCGTGCTCGTTCCTGTCTGTCAGAACAAACATTTTCTTCTCGTTATCAGCATTTTTTGGGGCATACTTTTTAACCATGCCTTCAATATCCAGCATTCCGTACATGGCGGAATAGCCGAAATCAATCGCTGATAAAGCAGTCCAAGAGAAAAATACGGAAGTGTAAAAAAGGCAGATGCCGAAGAATATATTAAGCAGAACGCCTGCTGGTTTTCTTTTCATATGTTTCAGTGCCCCTCGTCGGGCATGTCCCTGTAGGTATCTCTTACTGCGATAAACTTATCCAGATTATCAAAAAAAACTTTAACCAGAGCCGGATCAAAATGCTGTCCGCTCTCTTCCTGCATGAGTTTCAGAATCCTGTCCATGTCCCATGCCTTTTTATATACCCTGTCGCTTCCGAGAGCGTCAAAAACATCCGCTATGGCGGTTATGCGTCCGAATATATGTATGTCCTCTCCGGCAAGACCGTGAGGATAGCCTTTTCCGTTCCATTTTTCGTGGTGGGTAAGGGCGACTGTCGCCGCCGCCTTGAGGATTTTTCTCTCGGAGTGTCTGAGGATGTTGTAACCCATGACGGCGTGGCTCCGCATTATTTCCCATTCCTCGTCAGTCAGTTTGCCTGGCTTCAGAAGAACGGCATCGGGAATGGCAACCTTGCCTATGTCGTGCATGGGGGAAGCCATCTTCAGGAGCTCCGCCTCTTTTTCGCTCATACCGCAGCCGACCGCCAGAAGATAGGAATACTCCGCGACCCTTTTCACATGGAATCCCGTCTCCTTTGAGCGCATCTCCCCTGCTTCGGCCATGGTGAAGATAATTTCCTTCTGGGTGCGCTCTATCTCCTGCTGCATGAGCACGGTGGAAAGCTCCTTTCCGGTGTAGGTGGCGGCGAGCATAAGCCTGCGCACATCCTCTTCGGTGAAGTTGCCGTCTTCCGTCATCTTATTTATTGCCTGAAAAACCCCGATAACGTTTCCGTCCGGATCGTGATAGGGGATTGCTATCATGTTTCTTGTGCGGTAGCCGGTGTGCATATCCACTGTTTTATCAAACCGGGGATCGCTGTAGGCATCGTTTATGATAATTACTTCGTCATTCTCCGCCGCTTTGCCGGCTATGCCGCTTCCCAGAGGTATGCTTATTTTGTCCACCCCGTGGGCCACTTTTGTCCAGAGAATGTCCCAGCGCCTGTCTATAAGCCAGACAGAACACCTGTCCGCCACGACAAGATCACGCCCCATGTCCGCCAGAATAACAAGCATCTGATCCAGCCTGTGCTCATTGGCAATGAGTCCTATATAACTGAAAATAGACGCGACCAGTTCTTCCGCGGTCGGTTCCGGTCTGGGCGTGTACAGCTTTTCGGGCATATCACTTCTTCCTTGATTCTAAAAACATATGCACAAACACAATTATTACCATAACAAAAGCGGTTGCAAGCAAAATCATTTTTCCGTCGGTAATGGTCGACTGGAAATGCTTCTGAGCGGAGGCTACCCTTTCCGGCAGCTGGCTGTGATAAATAAGGCTCATGACTACTCCCTGAAAATTTTCAATACTTCTCCTATATAGATTCGGTGATAATCCTTAGCAAGATAAAATTTTTCTGCGCCTTCATCCAGAAAATTGCGGCTTTCCATATCCTGAAAATATATCTTTTTGCAGAGAATCACCAGCTTTGCCTGCTCAAAAGCCACGGAAGAGCCGAAAGAAACCGGCGTGAGCCCTGTCTCCAGAGCCTTGTCATAGTCCCTGCCCGATTTTGAGCCGCAGAAATTAAGGGCGGAGCGGTATTCCTCGCTGAAAAAAGAGAGCGTGAACTCGTCATGCTTTTCCGTAAACTCATAAGTATATCTGGAAGGACGCACATAAACGGTTACGGCGGGCTTGTTCCAGAGGATTCCGAAACTTCCCCAGCTTGCCGTCATGGTGTTGTATGATTCAGGAGTGCCCGCCGTGATCAGCGTCCAGTCTTTGCCGATCAGCCTGAAGGGATTCTCGCTGAGTTCTTCAGGCGAAATTGTTTTAAAATGCTTCATTTATTCTCCTTTGACGCAAGAAACTCCGCCACGGCAGAGGTTTCGCTCCCTGTAATCTTGAGGCCGAAACCCTTCATTCTGTCTATGGTGGATACCCATTTCTTCCGGTCATACTGCTTTTTCAGCGCAAGTTCAAGACTATGACAGCCCGCGCATTTTGAAATAAATATTTTTTCACCGTCAGCCGCTTTCGCATTTACGGTGATCAGGATACAGACAGAAACTACAACGATAAGAAAGATAATAAAAGATTTCATAGCGTTCTCCTTGACCTTACAATAAAAATCCGCGCATCCTGCCGGATTTTTATACACGCTCGCGCCGTGGTAAACACGGCTTCGCTGCGCACGGCGTCGGCACTTCCTGTGCCTCCTTGACCTTACAATAAAAATCCGCGCATCCTGCCGGATTTTTATACACGCTCGCGCCGAAACATCGAAACCGCGGTATTGCCGAATCTCCCCGCGGTGACAACCGTCATTGCGGACGAAGCAGTCTCATTTAACGGCATTGTCTCCTCTCAGCGTCATTCTGAACGCAGTGAAGAATCCCGATGCGCAGTTTCCCTTCACACGCAGAGTTCAGGAGCACCACAGATGCATCTGCCGCTCATATATAATTTTATCACAGCTATGAAAGGATCAAAGTCAGATAATCATAGACCGGAGTGATAAAAATAGCGGGAAGCATATTTGCGGTGCGGAATCTGGCTATACCTGCCATCCCTATTCCGATGCTGAGAATGATAACTCCGCCCGTGACGGAAATAGCGCTGACGTACATAGGTTCGCTGAGAAGAAACCTCAGATTAAACGCCAGAAGGCTCAAAATGCCCTGATAAATAAAAACACTGACGGCGGAAAAGATTACGCCTATTCCCAGTGTCGAGGCGAGGATAACCGATATTATGCCGTCAAGAAGGCTTTTCACATACAGAAGGCTCGGATCATTCATCAGCCCGTCCTTTATACTGCCGAGTATGGCGAAGGAGCCCACGCAGTAGATAACCGATGCTGTCACAAACCCGTTGACAAAGTTCTCCGATTTGCTCTTGATCGCTTTTCTCAGGGTTTCCCCAAGCTGCTCCAGCCTGCCCTCTATGTTCAGAAGCTCGCCTATTACGGTTCCGATAACAAGGGAAACTATCACAGGGAAAAAGTCATGATCCTCAAAAGCCATTTTAATGCCGAGAACCGCCACGGCAAGCCCCACAACCTTAACCACCGAGTCCTTAACCGATTCGCCCAGCCTCTTGCCGAAGAGAAGACCCGCCACGCTTCCGGCCGCTATGGCCGCGCTGTTTACCACTGTTCCGATGATCACCTGAAAAACCTCTCCACATATTCAGTGGCTTCCGCCGCCAGAGATTCCGACTCAAGGCGCATGGTCACTTCATCATTATAATTAAACGCGCTGTAAGTGTAGTTATGACTGCCGGAATAAACTATCCGCCCGTCAATAACCGTCATTTTTGTGTGCAGGCGCTTTTTCGGGCTGTCGTAAAGGACAACCGCCCCTGCCCTGGCCAGTGATGCGCCTGTCTCCCTGTTTGCCTTGGTGAGGAAAGATTTTTCATCATCCTCAACATCAAACACCACCCTGACCTTCACGCCTCTTTTGGCGGCATTTTCAAGGGAAAGGAGCAGAAGCTCCGTATCGGCAGGCTTGTCCCTGTCCGCCTTGAACATATAAATTGTCATGTCTATTGAACGTTCCGCGGAAGTAATATCTTCTATCAGCGGCACGATGAGCCTTTTTCCGTCCAGAAAGGCAACCTCCGCCGTGTGCGTGTGCAGACGCGCGGAAAGGTTGGAATATACGAAAAAGACTATAAAAACAAATGCGATTAATAGCTTAAAGACCCGCGACCGAGCGGAGCGCTTCCCAGATATTTTCTTTGCCGCGCCCTGTAACAGACGAATAAAGAAAGAAATGTTCCTTGTCAATTCCCACTTCCTCTGCAATAAGGCGAACCTGTTTTGCAATCTGATTGTTTGAAAGTTTATCGGTTTTTGTCAGTACTACCAGTGTGTGGGTTTCTGTGTCAGAAAGCCAGCCGAGCATATCCAAATCCTCCCCGGAGGGAAGACGGCGTATGTCCAGAATAAGAACACAGGCTTTCAGAAGATCCCTTTTGGTGAGATAGGTTTCTATGCACCTTGCCCATGAGGCCTTTTCCGACTTGGAGACGGCGGCAAAGCCGTATCCGGGCAGATCCACAAACATTATTTCGTTCTCAATATTGAAAAAGTTAAGCGTTCTTGTTTTGCCGGGCTTGGCACTGACCTTAACCAGCTTTTTACGTCCGAGAAGCGAGTTTATCATGGACGATTTGCCCACGTTGCTTCGCCCCACAAAGGCTATTTCCGGCAGAGCGCTTTCGGGGTAGTCCTTCTCGAATACTGCCGATTTCACAAATTCCGCGTTCACTCAAAAACCCCCATGTCACGGAGCAGACACTTCATGCCGAAGCCGAAATCCACACTGAATCCCGCCGCGTTTTTGTGTCCGCCGCCGCCGTTTCTCACCGCGATTTCAGCCACATCAACCTCCGGGATTGATCGGAGCGAGACTTTCTTCTTCTGAGCATTGACTATCACCACGTAATCCACGCCGAGCTCATTGGTTATGTAGTTGCCCACTTCTGAGTTGTACTCCTCGCAGAAAACCGCATATGCACTCCGCCCCTGCGTGTCCGTAAACTGAAAGCCGGACTTGGCGGAGTTGCGGATGTATCTGTCGCGCCTGTCTTCCTCTATTTCGATGATGAGCGATTCGCTCTCGCCGAATTCGGCGGAGGGCACGGCGAGAAACCTTGCCTCGAACCTGTCTATCCCAAGCTTCATGAAGAGGATATTCATCTGGAGACTGTCTGCGCGTTTCATATGCCACATGTCAAAGTCGTTCACGCAGTCCACAAAGTCCGCATAGGAGGAAACATCGTACCCCTGCGCCTCAAGCCATTCGTAGGTGAGCTTTGTGGCTGATTTCGTGGTGTCATGCACCACGCCGTGGTTCCCCTTGAGCCATGAGGATGTGGGGTGATGGTCGATGAAGGTTATTTCCGTTTCGCCCAGCACGCTCTCATAAGCCCTTTTGGATGGGGAAACATCCGTGATTATCACGCCGTCATAGCCGCCGCTCTCTTCCTCAAGGGCCTGATCCACCTCGTTGTAATTGAGATACAGCGTGTTCACGTTTTTCAGGTATTTCTTGATCAGTATGCCGCAGCCTACCCCGTCAAGATCGTTGTGTGATATATGAAGATGCAAAATACACTCCTTGTTTTAATTATCAAAACATGCATTGAAGGCCGGACTTTCAGGCGCTACTCGCCTATTATTTTCACAAGCACCCGCTTGCGCCTTCTGCCGTCAAACTCGCCGTAGAATATCTGCTCCCATGTGCCGAAGTCAAGCCTCCCTTCGGTAACGGCGACAACAACCTCTCTGCCCATTATCTGGCGCTTGTGGTGTGCGTCCCCGTTGTCCTCCCCTGTGAGGTTGTGCCTGTATCGGGTGAGCGGTTCATGGGGTGCGAGCTCCTCCAGCCATTTCGCGTAATCTGCGAGCAGGCCGTGTTCATCGTCATTTATAAAAACAGAGGCTGTTATGTGCATGGCATTAACCAGACACAGCCCCTCCTGTATGCCGCTTTCAGCCAGAGCCCTCTCCACATCACGGGTGATGTTTATGAACTCCATGCGCTTTGTGGTGTTAAAGAAAAGCTCTCTGCGGAATGATTTCATGCTTTTACCTACCCTCTCACAATTGATCAGTTCAGGTATCCTTGACATTTATGCCTTTTTGGACGATAATACTAATGGAGACTCGGCTCATGGGCTGCTTTCGGGTGGTTTATGATGCATTGTCTCCTTTTTTTTATCTTGTTCTGCTTGTATACGGATCCGGCACATAGGTTATACCGTACATAAATATGTTGCTTCCGTTTTTCTCCGCCTCACCCTTAAACTGCAAATCATACAACCAGCCAGAAAAATCCTTTAAATCCTGTCTTACGGGTGCATTCATCCCTTGAGTCGGCAAACGAAAACACTGATTTATAAGATATATACATACATCCGCAGCCTGTACTGGGTATGATAGACTCGAAGAAACAAAAAGAGGCACCGGAACAATGCTGCCGCTTCGTTGCTTCCCGACAGATGTTTTCAGGAAATAGTTATGCAGCCTGTTAATGAATTTTCTGTCTTCAGACTCCTCAACTTCATCCATGACAATGATTCCGTGCTCTTTTCTTTCCTTAAGAAAAAAGTAAAACCGTTCAAAAAGAAAAACGTGATCTTTGCGGAGATAATCCTCGTATTCGAAGTCTGTTGGTTTACAAACATTTTTTGGAATAGCAGAGGCAAAAAGATAACATTCATGCTCCCTTAAAAGCTCCATTATCGAGCCAGCCATTCCTACCGATGCCTGACCATAAGCCAGAAACTCCTTATTAGTTGGCCTAAGTTTTTCCAAACCTTTAGTCAGAAATTTTCTGCACAAGCTCCTTCGCTCGTCATCCTCAAGCGGCAAATCCATAGTTGCCCACTTCAGCCTGTCCTTATCAAGAAGCTTACATCCCTTTAGCTCCTTATTAAACTGTTTCAAATGTGTGCCAAAATAACTCAGTTCAAGATTAAGCCAATCTTTAACAAAAGACCATAGCTTTCCGGAATGAATTGCGAAGCCGCCTCTTACTTCATAAGGCATCGTTCGGTGATCATGTCCGCTTTCATCCATAAACAGCAGCCAGCTCATTTTATCTCCTGAAAAACAGATTCAGAACAACAGTGAGGACAATGCTCACTATGATGGAGGTAACTATCGGGAAATGAAAGGAAAAGTTCTTCCCTTTAAAGGCTATGTCACCGGGCAGACGGCCGAGGCCGAACTTCTCCCCCACAGTGAATATCACCCCTGCAATAACAAGGACAACACCCGTAAGAATAAGCATTCTGCCCATTCCGCCCATCTCTACAGTTCCTCTTTAAGCTTAGCGAATTTCTTAGTCAGACGCCCTCTGAAGGCGTCCTCCTCACTGTAAATGCAGCCGCAGTATTTCTGGCGGTACATCTCAAGCCGCTTTGATTCGTCTATGCCGTGCTGCCAGCCTTCCCGCCAGTCTTCGTAGTGAAACGGCACGCCGTATTTCTTCGCCGCCGCCTCGCACATTTCGATAATAAGTTCATGCTTCTGGTATCTGCTGTAAAGCAGTGTGGTGGAGAAGCAGTCAAACCCCTTCTCCGCGGCGGTCTGCGCCGCTTTCTCCATGCGGGATGAATAGCAGTATGCGCAGCGCATATTCTCACGGTAGACGGCGTTTCTTGCGAAATCCGTCAGACCGTAAGTATCGTCCGCAATCATTTCAATCCCCTGCGCCCTGTTGGACAGAACAGCCTGCTCAAAGCGGGCGTAAAGCTCCGTGAGAGGGTGTATGTTCGGGTTGAAAAAATATGCGCATATATCGTGCCCGCCCTCTTTCAGTTCCCTTACGGGATAAACCGAACAGGGGGCGCAGCACTGATGAAGGAGTATTCTCATTTCACTTCCGGAAGATGTTTCAGGGATTCTGCAATCGCCGCCTCGGGGTATGCGTAGTCCTCAAGCTTGCCGTCGGTGAAAGCCTCATATGACATCATGTCGAAGTGTCCGTGTCCGCTGAGGCAGAAAAGCAGGGTTTTGGCCTCTCCGCTCTCTTTGCATTTCAGGGCTTCCTTGATTGTGGCGGCTATGGCGTGGGAAGATTCCGGAGCAGGAACCACACCCTCTTCCTTCGCGAACATAAGCGCGCTGTTGAAAACCTCAAGCTGGGGAACGCTCTGCGCTGTGATAAGCCCCTGATTGTAAAGCGCGCTCACCAGAGGAGACTCCCCGTGATAACGCAGACCGCCGGAGTGGATAGCGGGCGGCTCAAAGTCATGTCCGAGGGTGTACATCTGCATAATGGGCGTAAGCTTCGCAACATCGCCGTAGTCATATGTGTAGATGCCTTTGGTCAGCGTGGGGCAGCTTGCGGGCTCCACGGCAACGGCCGTGACATTTTTGCCGTTCATTTTATCCAGAACAAATGGGAAGGCTATTCCCGCAAAGTTCGATCCGCCGCCGCATGATGCGAATATCATGTCAGGATAAGCGCCGATCTTGGCGAACTGCTTCTGCGTCTCAAGACCTATTACGGTCTGATGCAGGCAGACATGGTTGAGCACGGAACCAAGGGCATAGTTAGTGTCCTTGCGTCCTGCCGCCTCCTCCACAGCCTCGCTTATGGCAAGACCCAGACTTCCCTGCATGTCGGGGTTGCGCTTCAGAGCTTCACGCCCTGCGTTTGTGAGTTCAGACGGGCTGGGGAAAATCTCAGCGCCGAACATTTTCATAAAGGCTTTTCTGTAGGGCTTCTGGAAGTAGCTCACCTTAACCATGTAAACCCTGCACTCCATGCCGAACTGGGCACAGGAAAAGCTGAGCGCGCTGCCCCACTGTCCTGCTCCTGTTTCGGTGGTGAGCCTTTTTATTCCGGCTTCTTTGTTGTAGTAGGCCTGAGCCACGGCGGTATTTGTCTTATGGCTGCCTGCGGGGGAAAGCCCTTCGTATTTATAATATATTTTTGCAGGTGTACCGAGGGCTTTTTCCAGCCTTCTCGCTCTTATCAGGGGAGACGGCCGCCACAGGGATATTATTTCGCGAACCTCATCGGGGATGTCGATCCATCTTTTATCTGTCATTTCCTGCTCAAGCAGAGCGGGAGGAAAAATTGCAAGAAGCTCCTCAGGCGCAACAGGCTTGCCCGTTGCGGGGCTTATTGGGGGTGCGGGAAGCTTAGGCATATCCGCCATAATGTTGTACCACTGCTTGGGAACTTCGCTTTTATCCAGATACACTCTGTCTTTATCCATGATTGTTACGCCCTCCGTAAAAACTGATATACCCGCTCATTTTAGGTGAACTTAAACGAGTTTTCAATATATTATAGGCAAAACGGTAAAGGCGGCATAAAATGGCATCGGGAATCCTGCCGTGCAGGGAGAATAACTGCCCCGCAAGGTGCTGATCATGAGAAAAAACAACTGTCATTCTGAACGCAGTGAAGAATCTATTCTGCGCTATGATATTGAGACTCTTCGCTTTGCTCTGAGTGACGCAGTAAAACCACAAAACAGGAGATAAGGATGGCAAAAATCGCATTAATCCTGGCAGACGGATTTGAAGAGATAGAGGCACTGGGAACGGCGGACATTCTCCGCAGGGCAAAGGCGGATGTTTTCATAGCGGGGCTTAAAGAAGGCGCGGTTTCTTCCAGCAGAGGAGTGAAAGTTCTGCCCGATGGGCTTATTGACAGCGTAAACGCCGATGACTTTGATGCTTTAGTCCTCCCCGGCGGCCAGCCCGGAGCGGATAACCTCAACGCCGACAGACGGGTGAACGACCTGCTTTACAGCTTCAATGAAAAAGGAAAGCTCATCTGCGCCATATGCGCAGCGCCTTACATTCTGGCGGAAAAAGGTCTTCTTAAAGGGAAAAAGGCAACCTGCTTCCCCTCATACGCCGAAGTGCTGGGCGAAAGCTACATTGAGAAAAAAGTTGTGGAGGACGGCAACATAATAACCAGCAGAGGTCCCGCCACAGCGCCGGACTTCGCATTTGCCATTGTTGACAGGCTGATAGATAAAAGAATTACGGATACGTTAAAAAAAGCCATGCTGTATTACTGCGGGTGTTAGATACTAAGCAGCCGTTTTTCAAGAAGCGAACGCATATCTCTGCGTCCGTCTGCTATGAGAAGAATAAATACATTTTGTTCATCAGCATGATAGATTATACGGTAGGGTTTAAAATATATCTCCCTGAAACTTTTCATGCCGAGTGCGGCAAGCTCAGCGGGGAAAGTGCCTCTATGCGGCATTTCGCTCAGATTTCTGATGTTTTTAGTAATGGAATCAATAACATATTCTGCGTTCTTTCTTCCGTCATGTTTTTCAATATACGAAAATATATCCGCAAGGTCATCTTTCGCTGAACCCGTAAAAAAGATTTTATGCACGGAAATCACACCTCACGGATTTCCCTGACAACATCATCAAGCGGAAAAACCCGCCCTTTCTCAATTTCACCCATGCCCACGGCAAGAATTTTCAGAAGCGCAATTGTTTCCTGCGTCTTCTCATAGTCCTCGATCGACTGGACAACCGCCTTTGCTTCTCCGTTCTGGGTAATAATCAGCGGTTCATCAATATTACGTATGATTTCAGCGGCGTTGGATTTAAGCCAGCTTATGGGTTTAACCTGTCCTGCAAGCTTCATGAATACACCTCATGGTCTGAATATAGTCTTTATTCAGTCATAAGTCAACGAAGTCTCCTCATCACCCGCAGGAGTTCGGCAAGCCGTTTCTTTTCATCCCTTGTCAGGCTCCTGCCTCTGTAAAACGCACCCTGAAAGACTGAAATAAACTCGTCTGCCAGCTTTTTGAGCTCCGGATCTTTTATATCAATCTCGGTGAGACCGGCGGACGGGTTCACGTCATAACCCTTTTTCTTCATAAGCTTACGGAATAAATGGGCGTAGCCCTCATCCCCTTTTCTTCTGAATGCGCCCCTGAAACGCCAGACTGCAAAAAAGAGCACAGGAACAAGCAGATAGGGCAATATTGACAATGCCCTGAGCGCAATCGCCCTGTAATCGTTTTTCAGTTTTTCAGCCGCTCCCCGCACGAAATGCACCGCTTTAACCTGTTTGGAGAAATCATAATTTATCACAAACGCATTCCAGTAAAAATTCATTGTGTCCGCCAGAAGACGCATACGGAATGCGAAGGTTCTGTCGCCGCTGAACACGGAAGGAGCCGCAGGCGTGGGATCTATGCGCCGCCACCCTTTCCCGTCAATATACGCCTCCACCCAGACATGGGCGTTTCTCTGGGGAACGGCGTAGTAGCCTCCTGCGCCGTTGTAGTATCCGCCTGCGTAGCCGCCCACGAGCCTCGCGGGGACACCGTTCCGCCGCAGTATAACCGCCGCCGCGGATGCGTAGTATTCGCAGTTGCCCAGCTTTGTTTTAAAGAGGAAGTCCTCCAGCGGAGTCAGGGAAACAGGAAGTCTGTCCAATGAATATCTGAAACCGTTTCGGATAAAATACACCTGCATCAGCTCCGCCAGCCCTTCACCGGATGCTGTGTTTCTGAAATTGTCCGCGAATTCCGCAAGCTCCGCGGAAAGCTCAGGCAGTTCCAGAAACTGTTCATAACTATCGTATTCCTCGGTCAGATATTTATCCGATGCGGAATAAGCCGTGTACTGAATCCGCTTCTGCACCGGACGGTTCACGGAGTAGACAAATCCCCGCTCTCTTTCGCTGCCCCGCATATCCATGTGGAACGGAACATCCAGCCCGAACAGATACTTATCACCGTACGGCTCAAGATAAACAGTATGCTCCGTGAGGTTCTTTTCAGGGTGTATGCGCCGTCTGATACCGGATTGTTTTGATGCGCTCCATGTTTTCCCGTCGAACCTGTCCATGACAATGCCCCGCCAATATGGCGTTCCGCCTGTCATTTCAGGCATTTCCGCACGGAAAATCAGCCTCGCATCCTGCTGAATATCAGAGACATTGCCCAGTGCCACACTGTCCGAAAAGCCGGTCATTGTGCCGTCCTCCCTGTTCAGAAACTGGAAGACCGGATAATTTGTTCTGGGCAGAACGGCAAACAGCATAACCGCAACGGGAATAGACAGAAGCGGTATCGCAAGTGTTTTATAAATAATGCGTTTTATATGTTTAACAGGCATCACTGCCCGTTCGTCCTCCGTCATATATGTAAGGAGAACCATTGAAACGGAAATCAGCATGAAAAGAGCAAAAACAAACGCCAGAAACCATATGCTGAGGCTGATGAGCGCAGAACCCGCCGCCATGAACATAGCTATCATGTATATCTGCATGAAATCGCGGAATTTTTTATTCGGTTCGATGAATTTTACGGACTGAATGGCAAGCAGCGCCTCAAGGGCGGGAATGACCATATTCTCCATATTCATACGGGCTATGGTAAAGAGAATAATCAGAACGGAGAGTATGTTAAGCCACAAACGGGGCACACCGCCCCTTTTCCCCGCCTCCGCCCATGCTCCGTAAACCGTTGCGGCGAAAAACACCGCAGTATAGACAACCCCGGTCTCCCCCAAAAGGGGTATCACACCTATGAGCGCTATCAGGTATGTGAGAATGTTCACCACATTTCTTATCTCAGTCATAAAGTGCGAGCTCCCTGAGCATCTGAAGCCTGTGCGCCGGAGTGACGTCCGGCGGAAAGAGCTTTTCAGCCGTTTTCAGTCCCACAGGCGCGCCCTTGTCCATCAGGCTGATGATAAGCCATGCGGCGCAGGAAAGCCTCTGCTCCGCTCCGCCATTCAGCTTCTCCGGCTCGATAATCACCGGTTCCGCGCCGAGGGATGTCATCTCCTTCACTTTCAGGCTGCCTGTGCGGGCTGTTGCCTTCCAGTGGATCATGCGCATGGAATCCCCTGCGGTGTAGCTGCGGATGGACATCAGTTCAGAGTCAAAGCCTTTTCTGTCGGTGGAATTTTCGCCCTGTCCGCCGGATTTTGCACCGGAATATCCCGAGATGCATGGAAGAGGAGCGGGGAACACAATTACATCCACCGAGTCGGTAAGGTCTTTATAACGGGTGAAAAAATTGAACGGAAAAACGGTCGAAACATACATTCCGCTTAAAATATGACGGCCCCTGGAGGGGAAAATTATTTCAGCGAACTTAACGCTCTGCCCGCCTGTGTCCGTGAAAGGGAAAAGCAGTTCCCGATCCTGAATATGCACCCTTATGAGGAAAGCCGGAAGAAACCGCCGCTCATTCACAAGCCGCACGCTCACAGGACAGACACGTCCGGCGTATATCTCATCCGGCAAACCGACCTCCACCCGCAGGCCGTTCATATCCGCCACCCCGAAGAACCCCGAAACAGCCATGAATCCCAGCATCAGGGCGACAATGATATACACAAGGTTGTTGGCGGTGTTCACCGCACCCACGCCCATAAAAATGCACAGGGCGATATATATCCACCCCGCCTTTTTAATCCGTATAACTGACGGCGCGCCCTGTTTCTTCTTTTTCATGCGGGCATGTTCACTTCATCTATGAGTGAGCGGATGTAGAAATCCCTGTCGCTCCCCTGAAACTCTTCATTAAAAAGCACCCTGTGGGTGATGATATACTGGGAAAGCTCTTTAATATCCTCAGGGATTACATAGTCTCGCCCTTTGAAATAGGCGTTTGCTTTGCCGAGGCGTATCATAAACAGCGTAGCCCTTGTGGAAAGGCCCGCGCGGAGGAATCTGCTTGTTCTTGTCGCCTGAGCTATATCCAGAACATAGTCTATTATTTTATCAGCGGCCTGAACGTCCTTTTCTATCTCTTTCTGAATATTTTCAATATCCGCCAGCGAAAGAAGCGGCTCGATGTCATAAAGCTCGCGCCTTCTGCTCCCGCCGCTGAGGATAATCCGTTCCGCATCCCTGTTCGGATAGCCGAGGCTTATCTTCATCATAAACCTGTCAAGCTGTGATTCGGGCAGGGGAAATGTCCCGAACTGATCCACGGGGTTCTGGGTCGCAATCACAAAGAAGGGGCGGTTGAGGTTATATGTGTTCCCCTCCGCCGTGACCTGCTTCTCCCCCATCGCTTCCAGAAGGGCGCTCTGCGTCTTGGGTGTGGCACGGTTCACCTCATCCACAAGGACAATGTTGTTGAAAACAGGGCCCCGCTGAAACTCGAAGCGGCTGTCGTCTTTATTATAAATTGAAAGTCCGGTGACATCGGTCGGCAGAAGGTCGTTTGTGCACTGAATACGCCCGAAGCTCAGGCCAAGAGCCTTGGCAAGCCCGATGGCGAGGGTGGTTTTCCCCAGCCCGGGGAGGTCTTCAATCAGGAGGTGTCCTTTGGTGAAAAAAGTGAGAAGTGCAAGCCTGAGCCCCTGATCCTTTCCGTGGAGAAATTCACCGAGAAAACTCATTATCTCTGTTATCTGCGCATTCTTAACTTCCATAGCCTCCCTCCTTGGCTCTTTTATATATTCTACCCTAAAGATCATATTAATAAACAGAATTTCTTAAAACAGGAATACAGCCTGAATTTAATCTTAAATTTATTTTTATACCGAAAATAACAATCATCATCCGACTGAAACAGTTCAGCAGAGCAGGAATTATTATAATCGATAAATCATATCCATTGCATATGATTTACTATTAATTGACAAAGCACTGTCAGTAAGGCTATCATTATTAAATTCTTCAAAAAATTTATTAGTGATATTCAAGGGGAGAATAGATGAATTTAGTCACATGTCTTTCCATAAGAACAAAGTTCCATATTATTCTTATACTTACGGCCTTAATGTTTCTGGCAGTCATAATTTATCCGTCATACATCACAGGCGCTGTATGCTTTGCTTTATATCTCTTCTTTATGCTGATGCTGTTCCGCTCCATCACTGTCAAGCTGAAAGAGATTAACGGAAAAATGGCTTACCTCTGCGGCGGAAAGGGTGATCTCACAGCCAGAATGCCGTATATGAAGACAGACTGCTCCTGCATGCTGGCCGAGATGTCCCAGTCCCTCAACACATTTCTGGACTTTGTCGACAACGAGTTTGTGGACACCCTCTACCGTGTGGGTGACGCGGCCGAAAAAACAATGCCTGTTTCCATGGCGGTAATCAAGGTGCGGGAATCTGTGGACGAAAATATGTCCATGGCAACTCAGGTTGCCGCCGCAAGCGCCCAGATGCGCCTAGCCATTCATGATATAGCAATGAGCGTGAACGATTCCTCTATGAAAGCGGCTGAAAGCGTTGATATGGCCAAGAGAGGAACACACGCTGTCGAGGAATCTAAAACATCCATGGAAAGCATAGGCGGAATAATACGGGAACTCGGCGGTGAAGTCTCCAAACTTACCGATAATGCCAATAAAATAGGCGGAGTAATCTCCGTGATAAACGATATTTCCGACCAGACAAACCTTCTGGCGCTCAACGCCGCAATCGAAGCCGCCAGAGCGGGCGAAGCGGGAAGAGGCTTTGCAGTTGTGGCGGACGAGGTGCGCAAGCTTGCCGAAAGAACTCAGAAGTCCACCAAAGAGATAGAAAACATGGTCAATGAGATGCAGGCGAACATACGCATAGTCTCAGAGGGCGCCCAAGGGGTGATAAACTCTGTTGAGGCGCAGAAGCACTTCACAGAAAACGCTTTTTCCAGCTTCCACGCCATAAATTCCGCAGTGGAAGACCTGAACGCATCGATAAGCAGCATCTCCGCCGCCATAGAGGAACAGAGCGCGACAACCGAAGAGATAGCCCAGAGCGTTGAGAGTGTGGCAAAAGGTTCCGAACACACAAATGAAGTGGTTACCGAGCTTATGGAAGACACCGATCACCTTACCGGAAGCCTCAACGGAATTGCGGATAAATACGCCAAACTGACGTACAGCAGCAAAGGGTTCTACTTCATAACAGCCAAAATAGCTCATATTGCCTTTATGAAGCGGATTTTTGACTGCTTCCAGAACGGAAACACAATACAGCTTCCCGACCACACAACATGCGGCTTCGGCAAGTTTTACTTCGGCAAAGGGATGGAGCTTTTCGGCAAAGACCCTGATTTTCAGGCACTTGCAAAACCGCATGAAGGGGTGCATAAGCTTGGCAACGAAATAATGAGCAGGCTGAAATCCAACAACAGAGCCGGCATAGAGAACTCCATCAACGAGCTGGACAGAAATGTGAAAAGCCTTGTTGCAAAACTGGACACACTGGCGGAAAAATACAGATAAAGCCTTTGACATAACACCTCTCTTTTTTTATAAATAGTTCTCTGAAGGGGGGTGTTATGGTTGTTGTTTTTCTTGCGGTGACATCTATATACGCATATTACAAAACGGGAAGCTTCGTCCTTCTCGGACTTACCGTTCTTGTTTTTGCAATAAACAAAGCAGCCCGCTTCAAAATGGATCACGACCGTAAAAAGAAAGCCCTCCCCTCTGACAAGATCGATCCATACTCCACGGATATAAACATCATCACATTCCTCATACTTGTGGTCATCTTCATACACAGCATGTACCGAATGCTCACCTTCGGAGTTACCGCATAAAACTCCTTTCCGGTTAAATTCACTTGCGGCGTATTACGCCGTGCCTGACTTTATAATTATAAACTGATCAGCAAAAAGGAGGCGCATATGCGCAGACTTATCATTATTTCTTTGCTGGCGCTCGGTATTTCAGGATGCGCAAGCTACACCGTCAATGTAACAGGCTACGGCGGTCTGGATAATTATCCGGCCAAGACATATGATTTCATGCTTTCTCAGGATATAAAAACAGACCTTGAGGCTATGGGTTATGTCAGCATACTGGAAAAACAGCTTGCCTGCATAGGCTGGAAAAGGGACGCAGGAACACCCGAATACATGATTGCCCCTTCCTTCGGGATAACCGGAGTAAATAGCAATGAACCGGAAGCCCGCTTCGGCATAGGTATAGGAACCGGAAGCTTCGGTGGCGGCCTGTCGCTGGGCACTTTCCTCGGCACATCCGCAGGCTCCTCCTCAGGGGATGACTACACCAAGTTTCTGGATGTAAAGCTTTTTGCCAAGGGCAGAACAGACGAACAGCCGGTATGGCAGGGTAAAATCTTCATACGGGATTCAGAGGATAAACTCAGCGGGGTAATGCCTGTTCTTGTGAAATACGCCGTTGAAAACTTCGGCAAATCCACAGACGGCAGCAAGGAGTTCACCTTCAACGCCACAGGCAAAAACATGGAAGCGCTGGAAACCTGCCCTGCGGAGTAGAAAAAGCTAACCAAGCAGCAACCGGATTTTTCCCAAAATGGGAAAAATCCGGTTGACATATTCACAGCTACACTCTATCTTTATCTATGAGAATAATTGCCCGGAAAACCTTAACAGAATTTTATACACTGCATCCTGACAGCAAAAATGCTCTTGAGGCATGGTTTTATGAAACAAAACAGGCAAAATGGCAAAGCTTTAACTGCATAAAGGAAAAATACCGCAGTGCGAGTATCATCAGCGGAAACAGAGCAGTTTTCAATATATGCGGTCATAAATACAGGCTGATAGTTAAAATACATTACACTGTCGGGCTGGTTTATATACGCTTTATAGGAACGCACAAGGAATACGATAAAATTAACGCCGCAGAGGTGTAAAAATGAAACCGATAAGAACAGAAGAAGACTACAACAATCACCTGAAAAGAATAGATGCGCTTATGGATATGCCTGAAACACAGGAAACTCTTGATGAGCTTGAAATACTTTCCATCCTTGCGGAGAAGTACGAGGAAGAGCAGTTCCCCGTAAACACCCCCGATCCCGTTGAGGCAATAAAATTCCGCATGGAGCAGATGGGGCTCTCCAACAGTGACATAGCTCCGTCACTCGGCGGACATAACAGGGTGAGCGAAGTTCTGAAAGGAAAAAGAGGACTGAGTATTACTATGATCAAAAACCTGCATAGGAATTTTAATATTCCGTACGAATCGCTTATAGGGGCGTAAGAGCAAAAATGCCTAAGATGAGTATTTAATTGGAAGGACTTTAAAATAACAGCCCCCGCTTTAAAACGGGAGCTGTTTTTATTTTTACTTCTTCAGTCTCGGAAAGCCCATGCTCTCGCGCATGGCGAGGTAGCTTTCCGCGCAGAGTTTCGCGAGGTTGCGCACTCTGGCTATATATCCTGTTCTTTCCGTAACGCTTATTGCGTTGCGGGCGTCAAGCAGGTTAAACGTGTGCGAGCATTTAAGGCAGTAGTCATAGGCGGGCAGAGGCAGCCCTGTTTCCACTATGCGTATGCATTCCTTCTCATACATTTCAAAAAGCTTAAACAGCATGTCCGTGTCAGCAACTTCGAAGTTGTGCTTGGAGTACTGCACTTCATTGTTATGATAAACATCGCCGTAGCTCACGTCCTTGTTCCATTTAAGGTCATAGACTGATTCCACGCCCTGAAGGTACATGGTTATCCTTTCCAGACCGTAGGTTATCTCGCCGGAAACCGGCTTGAGGTCGATACCGCCTGCCTGCTGAAAATATGTGAACTGCGTGATCTCCATGCCGTCCAGCCATACTTCCCAGCCGAGACCCCATGCGCCGAGGGTGGGGGATTCCCAGTCATCCTCAACAAAGCGGATGTCATGATCCTCCGGTTTGATGCCGAGGTTGCGGAGGCTGTCCAGATACAGATCCTGAATATTATCCGGCGACGGCTTCATCAGCACCTGAAACTGGTAATAATGCTGGAGCCTGTTGGGGTTCTCGCCGTAGCGGCCGTCTGTGGGGCGGCGGCTGGGCTCGACATAGGCAACGTTCCAAGGCTCAGGGCCGAGGCAGTAAAGGAAGGTGGCGGGGTTGAAAGTGCCCGCGCCGACTTCAACATCATAGGGCTGGTAAAGCACACAGCCCTTATCGCACCAGTATTTCTGAAGGCTTAAAATTACATCCTGAAAATACATCTTTACCCCTTACTTCTTCGCTCTTGCGGCGTGCGCACGGAGGGGAAGAGAGTGAAGCTTGATGAAGCCTGCGGCGTCTGTCTGGTCGTATGCGCCTTTATCGTCATCCATGGAAACAACCATCATGTTGTACATGGAGTATTTTGATTCCCTGCCGATGCAGATTACGTTGCCTTTGTAAAGCTCAAGGCGGACAGTGCCTGTCACATATTCCTGTGATTTTTCAAGGAGAGCCTTGAGGCAGTCCATCTCGCTTGAGAACCAGTAGCCGTTGTAAACAAGGCTTGCGAAGCGGGGCATAAGCGTTTCTTTGAGATTTATGACGGCTCCGTCCAGCGTGAGCGCTTCAAGGTCTCTGTGAGCTGCCATGAGGATTGTTCCGCCGGGAGTTTCATAAACGCCTCTGGATTTCATTCCCACATATCTGCTTTCCACCATGTCCACACGTCCGATGCCGTGTTTGCCGCCTATTTTGTTAAGCTCAACAAGCATGTTCGCGGGGCTGAGGGCTTTGCCGTTCAGTTTTACTGCCTCGCCTTTCTCAAACTCGATCTCTATGGCTTCGGCTTCGTTCGGAGCATCCTTGGGGTCTACGGAGTATTCAAACATCTCTTTGGGAGGTCTTGCCGCCGGATCTTCCAGTATTCCCGCCTCAAAGCTGATGTGCATGAGGTTGTCATCACTGCTCCACGGCTGGCTTTTTGTCGCCTTAACGGGGATTCCGTGCTCCTGAGCGAAGTCCATGGCTTCCTGACGGCCTTTTATCTTGTTGAAAAATTCGGGGATTCTCCATGGAACTATTGATGTAAGCGAAGGGTCAAGAGCCGCCGCTGAAAGCTCGAAACGAACCTGATCGTTACCTTTGCCTGTTGCGCCGTGAGCGAGAAATTTCGCCCCAGTTTTCTGAGCAACTTCCACCATGCCTTTGGCGATGATGGGTCTGGCAAGGGATGTGCCAAGGAGGTAGCGTCCTTCGTAAAGGGCGTTGAATTTTATTGAAGTGAAAACATAGTCTTTTACAAACTCTTCTTTAAGGTCGAGGCAGTAGAAGTCCACCGCGCCAGATTTGAGAGCTTTTTCTTTGATAGGCTCAACATCGCCGAGCTGGCCGAGATCGGCAACATATGCCACTACGTCATAGCCTTTAAGCTGAAGCCATTTGAGAATTACGGATGTGTCAAGACCGCCGGAATAGGCGAGAACGACTTTTTCTCTGCTCATGTTATTATCCTCCGCAAGAGTATGCGTTTAAATTTATTTATTACCGCCCATCAGCTCAACCATAACGGCTTTCTGGGCATGCAGTCTGTTTTCCGCCTCATCGAACACCACGGAGATGTCCGACTCGAACACATCCTCCGTAACCTCCTCACCGAGGTGAGCAGGAAGGCAGTGCATGAAGTATGTCTTTTTTCCGGTGGCTTTCATGAGCCTGTCATTTACCTGATAAGGAGCGAATATACCCTTGCGGTGCTCCGCCTCTTCCTCCTGCCCCATGCTTGCCCACACGTCAGTATAGATCACATCCGCGCCTTTGACAGCCTCAAAGGGGTCGCGCAGGGTTTCTATCTTTGCGCCTGTGGTTTCGGCAATTTTCCTTGCCCCTTCCACAGCGGCGGGGAGGCATTCATAGCCTTCGGGTGTGGCAACTGAAAAGTCGATGCCGAACTTCGCCGCCCCGTAGAGCCATGAGTTCGCCATGTTGTTTCCGTCGCCCACGTAGGCCACCTTCACCTTATATGTGCCGAAAAGCTCATAAACGGTCATAACGTCCGCAAGCACCTGACACGGGTGAAAATCATCCGTGAGCCCGTTGATGACGGGCACTGAGGCATATTTCGCGAGTTCCAGAAGCTTTGAGTGCTCAAAGGTTCTGATCATTATTCCGTCAACATATCTGGAAAGGTTGCGCGCGGTGTCCTTTATGCTTTCGCCGCGCCCTATCTGTATATCATTACGGCTGAGGAAAAGGGGATAGCCGCCAAGCTCGTACATGCCGACTTCGAATGAAACACGGGTACGGGTTGAGGATTTTTCGAATATAAGGGCAATTTTTTTGCCTTCGAGAAGATGGTGCTTTCTGCCCTCATTTCTCTCTTTTTTCAGCCTGACGGCATCTTCAACAAGTCTTTTAAGGTCTTCGGAACTCCAGTCCCTGAGCGTAAGAAAGTCTTTTTTCAAAATTTACCTCCCGCAAGGACTTTTTCAATAATACCAAGACCCTTGTCAAGATTTTCTCTGTCTATATTAACGGGCGGGTAAATCCGCACCGTTTCCATTCCGGCGGGGATAACCAGAAGCCCCTCCGCCATGCACTCCTTCACGAAGTCGGCGGATTTTTCATGGAGCTGAACGCCTATCATAAGCCCTGTTCCGCGCACCTCAACAGCCTTTGAACCGAACACGGCTTTGAGCCTCTCCTTGAAGTAAGCGCCTTTCTCACGCACGGAGGCGAGGAAGCCTTCCTTCGTGAGCTCGTCCAGAACCGCGTTGCCTGCGGCGCATGCGAGGAAGTTTCCTCCGAATGTTGTTCCGTGGGTTCCGGGCACAAAATAGTCCGCGCATTCCGGCTTTGCGATGACGGCGCCGATGGGAACCCCGTTTCCGAGAGCCTTCGCTGTGGTGAGTATATCGGGCTTTACGCCGAAATGCTCATAGCCGAAGATATGCCCCATCCTGCCCATTGATGTCTGTATCTCGTCAAAGATAAGCAGAATATCTTTTTTATCGCAGTAGGCGCGCAGACGCTCCAGATAACCCTTCTCAACGGGGCAGACCCCGCCTTCGCCCTGAACGGGCTCAAGGATAACAGCCACGACATCCCCTTTTGAACATGCCTTGTCCACAGCGTCAAAATCGTTGAACGGAACATGGATAAACCAGTCCGCAATGGGCTCGAAGCCTTTATGTATCTTTTCCTGCCCTGTGGCGGAAAGGGTTGCGTATGTTCTGCCGTGAAATGAGTTTTTCATAGTCACGACCTTATAGCGCAGACCGTCGTATTTTTTATTGCCGTAAATCCTCGCCATTTTCAGCGCGGCTTCGTTCGCCTCGGCTCCTGAGTTGCAGAAGAAAACCTTCCCGCCGAAGGAAAGCTTACTGAGGCGTTCGCCCAGTTTCTCCTGCTCGGGATTTCGGTAAAGGTTGGAGGTGTGGATAAGGGTCTGCGCCTGCCTTTTTACCGCTTCGGTAACAGCGGGGTTGCAGTGTCCGAGACTCACTACGCTGATTCCGCAGCCGAAATCAAGGTATTCTCTGCCTGCCTCATCATAAAGGAAGCAGCCGTTTCCTTTCACGAACGCAACGTCATAGCGTCCGTAATTCCCTACCAAACTTGACATTTCTACCTCCATAGCCGGTGAAAAACATGCTCCTGCCGGTTTGCCGCCTACAGCCTTTTACCCATGCGGAAAATTAAACGCATAAGGGCAAAAAGGAAATATTAATAAAAGCATATTTCACGGATTTCTTCAAGATAATGATGTGTTAAACGGATTTTTCGCTGAAAACCACTGCCTCAAACCTGTAAAGCTCGATCTTTTCCGTTTTCCACGCATCAAAAGACAGCCCTGCCTTGGCGCAGGTGTGCGAGATGAATTCATACTTGTCCCAGCCGTATTCCTCAGCCACCTGCGGAAGAAGCACGCCCCGGTTAAAGCCCTTGACCACGTATAAGCCGTCACGACCTACTTCTGCCTCCTCCACAGAGCTTATGGGAATCATCGGAGAAAGCACCGATATTTCAAATTCCAGCGAGTCAAGCTCACCCTCAGAAACAGAAGGGAAGCGCGGGTCCTGAAAAGCCGCCTGAACAGCCATATCCGCTACATTTTTCACTATATTGACGTCATTTCTGAAATTGCCTATACAGCCACGGAGCCTGCCGTTTACATGAAGGGTGACAAAGCAGCCGCTCTTAAACCCAAGCCCTTCAGGAGCAGGCGGAATAATAAGCGGACTTTTCTCAAGAGAAGACTTAACAGCTTTTCTTGCGGTTTCCAAAAGAAATCTTTTACTGTCTGAACTGATATCAAAATCCATACAGCACTCCCTATCCTTTATTATAATACAAATTTCAGACATGCGGCGGAAAACTGCTTAATGATTTTTATTTCAGTTATCTCCGGAATATTTATTTTTGCCCCGGTTCCGCCAACATCAAAAAAACCTCATAAACCCCGTCTGCAACGGAACAGGGTTTTTGCGTTCCTCGTTCATAACGCAAGCCCGCTGTTGTCATAGTTTACAACTAGTTTTATAACGCAGTTTACTTTTTAAGGCGAAAAGCGGCGCTTTTATAAACTGTCCAAACACTCAGTCCGTTGCGGGTGCGGAATGTATACAATATACAATATGGTTTGACATGACCGCCTAATTATGATAGTTATTTTTGGGAATAATTTAACATCGTTTGTTTTAATAACTACGACAGGAGTGTACAATGCCAAGGAAAGACCTTGTTACCTACCCGAAGAAAACCGGGTACCGCAAGCACACCGGAATGGTCGCATGGCTGCTGCACCGTATAAC
>JBFWJG010000028.1:0-32589 GCA_050253335.1 Deferribacterales bacterium
CTGCGCGCTGACAAGCCTTATTGTTTCCAGAACAGAGCGTATAACCTCGAACAGCTCCGCACTTTTGTCCGGAGCGAAAAAACGCCTGAAATCATCAATTGTGGCTGACATATGGTTGATGATATGAATACAGTCCTTCTCAAGCTGATTAGCGTAATCATCATCCAGCCCCTGACTGAAGTGGGTTTCACGCATATCCTGAACATACAGCCCCAGTGCGTTAAGCGGCTGGCGCCACTGGTGGGCGACAGCGTTTATCATCTGCCCCATGTCTGTAAACTTTTTCTGCTCCATCATTATCTTTTCACTGAAAAGCCTTCGTTCAGTTTCCTGCTCTACCTTCTTCTCAAGGGCTTCGTTGAGCGCCTTCAGTCTGTTTTCAGCGTCCTTTCTCTGTGTAATGTCCAGAACAACGGCCATCATCACATCCTGCTTCTCCACAACGGTTTTCTGAACATGAATCTCCACAGGATACACTGTTCCGTCCTTCCGCCTGTGCAGAGCCTCAAACATAACCGTTTCACTTCCGCCCTCCAGGACAGGGGTTATCTCCTGCCTGAGCTGCTGATAATTCATCTCCGGCTTGATATCCAGAATAGTCATCTGAAGTATTTCATCATGGGTGTAACCCAGATTTTCGCATGCGCCTCTGTTCACTTCCAGAAAGCGGAGCGTGTCTATGTCGTAGATATATATTTCGTTCAGGGAGTTGGCTATTATCTCCCCGAGATAGTTTTCCCGTGATTTGCTTTCGTTATATCTCTTTTCAAGGTCGCCTATTATGCGTACAAAGGATTTTTTCATAAGAAGAACCGTAAGGCCGATAAAAATAAAAGCCATGACAACCGCCAGCTTCAGATAATGGCCGATCGCCGCTTTCTCGCTTGTTATATCCTGAAAGGTCACCAGACTGGCTATCCTGTTTCCGTCATACCCTTTCAGGTAATGATCCATATGCAGGCGGTAGTATCTTCCTTTGTCCTCAATCTCTGCCGCCGCGCCTTTTGAAAAATCCGCCTTGTTGAAAATATCGGCAAAGCTGTCGTTGGAAAGGTTTATCAGAGTCTCCCCGTCAAAGCTTTCGGCGCGGGGTTTAAAACAGAGTGCGTGAGCCTTTTCCGAAGGGATGAAGATTCCCATCTCAAGATCCAGAGTATTTTTCATCAGTGAGAGAAGATAATCCATGCCTATGCCGATTTCAGCGACACCCACAAAAACGCCCATGTAAAAAACAGGTTCTGCGTATCTGTAGTGAAGGCCGTAGCACCCGAGATCAAAGCCGTAGCGGGGCTCTTTTTTCTCCGCCACCTCTTTTATCATTGCCCGGGGATATCCGGAGTAGTTGAGATGCCCGGGAGCGTGCATTCTCATGAATGATTTTCCGTTTTCGTCATGGATGTGGATGATAACTTCCGTGTGGTACTCCGCCGTGAGGGCGCTGTATTTTTCATTGAAATAAAGGCGGATCTTCTCCCTGTCCCGGGAAGCCATGACCTCGCGGAGATAATAATCGGACAGAAGAGCCCTGAACCTGCTCCTCAGAGTCCGCTCCAGCTGGTCTGCGTGAAAGCCAAGCATATAGTTGATTTTCTGGTGCTTGTATTTGATGGAAGAGGAGAGATCTTTTCGCACATGCACGACAGAGAGAGCCGTAAACATAAGGATTGCCAGAAATACTATTAGAACGACTCCCAAAGTAGTCTGACGTGTGACGGACAATGAAATCTCCCCTGACATATATTTAAAGACAGCGAACCTTTCCGGCTCCTTCAATGCATTTGAGGGAACGTATCATTAAATATATATCCTTAACGTCTCTTAACAACAAATATTACCATCCGTAAACAGAGATAACAGGCAAAATGAGAAGCACGCCGGATGAATCACTTGTTTCCGGTAAAAAGCCGCTTGATATCCTCCATTATTGAGTAGGCGCTGGGCACAAAAAGAAGCGCCACAATAGTGGTGAAAAGCACACCGAAAGCAATACTCACAGCCATGGGGATAAGAAACTGAACATGGATGGAGGTTTCAAGAATCATGGGGGCAAGGCCGAAAAACGTTGTGAGCGATGTCATTATAATCGGCCTGAATCTCCGTTTTGCACCGTCCATGATAATCTCGTCATTAACATAGCCCTTCTCCCGCCCGAAGCGGTTGATGAAATCCACAAGCACAAGGGAGTTGTTCACCACAACTCCGCTGACGGCCACCATTCCGAAGATGCTCATAAGGCTCAGCGTAAGACCCAGAATCATATGCCCCGCGGCAGCCCCCACAAGCCCCAGAGGAATCGAAAACATAATTATCAGCGGCTGAACATAGCTGGCGAGGGGAACAGCCAGAAGCGCGTATACAATAAGCACGGCAAAGGTCATGTTGTATTTAAGGCTGTCCATGGACTCTTTTCTGCTCTCTTCCTGCCCTTCGAACTTCCATTCAAGCCCGGGAAAGATCTCCTGAATGCCCGGAAGGGTTTCAGCCGCTATGTCCCTCATTATCTCCTGCGGGTTTGACGCGGCTCCGGCAGTGGCGGTGACATTAACCACCCTGCGGCGGTTTGTCCTGTTTATCTCCGTCAGATCCTCGGTGAAGTAAACCTCGGCAACGGAGCTTAAAGGCACTTCGGAGCCCGAAGGGGTTTTTATATTCACGGCGTATATGTCGCCGAGATATTTTCTCCCGCCCTCGGGGTATTTCACACGCACGGTCACCTCATCCTGACCGCGCTGATAAGTAAGCGATTTTATCCCCAGAAAAGCCGGAGCCACCTGAGAGGCGATAAGCTCATTGGTAAGCCCGAGGGATCTTCCGTAGCTGTTCAGCCTATAGTGGATTTCCTGCTGTTTGGAAGCAAATGAATCCTCAATATCGTAAACTCCGCCGTATTCGGCGAGCTTCTGCCTGATTATTCCGCTGGCATCCCGCAGAACCTCCTCGCTGTCATGATCCAGACGGACGGAGATGTTTGCCCCGAAATTTCTTAGCTGTGAATCAAATGTAAGGGATTCGGCGGAATTGATTATTCCGACCTCCTTCCGCCATTTATCCTCAAAAAGACCAGTGCGGAATTTTCTGATCTCATACTCATAAAGCATAACATTCACAGCCGCGCTGCCGTCCCGCCGTATTCCGCTGTTTATATATTCTATGAAGCTTCCGCTGCTCCCCGTTTCCTTCATCATTTCCGCATCAACCTTCACCGCCGCTTCCTCAAGGCGCTTTATCACCCTTTCCGTCACGGCGGAGGCTGTCCCCGTCGGCATCACGGCGACGGCACGAACTCTGTCCCCCTCAAGGGGGGGCATGAAGCGGAACTTGAGATTGCCTGAGAACACAAGACCCGCAAAAGAGATGGTTACCGCAATGAAGACTGACACCGTCACATACTTATACTCGACAGTGAGCCTGAGAAACCTGTCAAAAGGCCCGTTAACAAACCTGTCCAGAGAGTTTCTTATTCTGTCTCTTATCCCGAGGGTGAAGAAGGGCTTCCCGCCCTCCCTTCCGGTGTTCATGTGCGCGGGCAGAATGAAGAATGACTCCACAAGAGACACCATCAGAACGGAAATGACAACAACGGGAAGGGTGTTCATAAGAAGCCCCATGCTCCCTTCCACAAAGAGAAGGGGCGCAAACGTGGCCACGGTTGTGAGCACGGAGAATGTCACCGCGCTGAGCATCTCTTTTGTCCCGTCCACCGCCGCCCTGTATCTGCTTTTGCCCGATTTGTAGTGCGTGTGGATATTCTCCCCCACGACTATGGCGTCATCCACCGCAATGCCCAGAGTCATTATGAAGGCGAAGGTTGTTATCATGTTGATGGAGGCTCCGGACAGATTAAGAAAGTAAAATGAGCCGAAAACGGAAATGGGGATTCCCAGCGCTACCCAGAGAGCCACACGTGTTTCAAGAAAAACCGCCAGTATGAGCACAACCAGCGAAAGACCGAAGGCGGCGTTTTTCATAAGCAGATTGATGCGGTTCTGAAGCTGCTCCGATCTGTCGTCCCATATGACAACTTTAACCGCTTCGGGAAATCCGGCGGTTATTTTTCCCACTGTTTCGTGAACCCTTTCTGAAACGCCGGCGGGAGTCTGATCCCCCACTCTGTAAACATCTATTGATACTGACGGCGCTCCGTTGAAGCGTTCCAGAATGTCCCGCTCCTCAAAGCCGTCTCTTATATCCGCTATGTCGCCGAGGAGAACCGTCCCTCCGCCTGCGGAGGAGACAACGGGTATATCCCTGAACTCGCTTCCTGTACGGCGCTTATCATACATTCTCAGCTTTATGTCTCCGGAATCAGTCTCCAGCGTGCCGGAGGGGTAGTCTATGGAGTTTTTTCTGAGGGCTTCGGAAACATCCCTCAGGGTGAGGCTGTATTTCCTGAGTGTTTCCTCAGGAATCCAGACGGCTATCTCCCTGTCCTTAACGGCAACATACTCAAGCTGGGTTATCCCCTCTGCGGCAAGAAGCCCGTTCTTTATTCTGTCTGCGTAGTACCTGAGCGCCTCTTCGTTGACATCGCCGTATATGCTCACAGTGAGAACTTCACGCCGTCTTATCTCAAGCTCAACATCAGGCGTCTCTGCCTCATCGGGATAAGCGGAGATCTTATCCACCTCGGCTTTGACATCCTGAAGCGCCTGCTGCTTATCTGTGCCTTTTATCAGCTCAATACTGACAGAACCGCTCCCCTCGCGGGCAACGGAAGTTATCTTATTGACAAAGTGGAGGCTGCTCACCGCGTCTTCGGTGGGGAGAACCATGCCCTCTTCGATCTCCGAAGGCGACGCTCCGGAATATTCGAATGAGATATTGATTATGTCCTTTTCGGAATCGGGAAAAACCTCCTGCTTCGTGTTCAGCATCACAAAGATGCCGCCCACAAGCAGAAAAAGCATAAGAAGATTGGAGGCTACCTTGTTTTTTGCCATCCACGCTACGGCACCGCCTCTTCTGATCATTCAGCGCTCCCTGCGAGGGTGGAGTTATCCGCGCTGCGCACTGTCACTTCCATGCCGTCAACAGCGCCGCGGAGCCTTGAGACTATCAGCTCCTCCCCTCCTTTGAGCCCTTGGGAAAGGACAGCTCGCCCTTCCCTGTAAGAGTGCACTGAAACGGGGATAATGCGGAGCTTTCCGTTTTCCACAGCCCAGACTTGCGAACCCTCCCTGAGGGCGGCTTCGGGTATTATAACCCTTGTCTGCGGCTCCTTTGTGCGCAAAACAGTTTTTATATTCATCCCTATGGCGGGATAAGGCTTGTTCCTCAGATTCTGCTCATCAAGGGGGATACGCACCACAGCCCTTATCATTCCCGTGGTTTCGTCCGCCCCGGGGAGCAGTTTGGCGAGATACCCCCTGTATTCCCATGAACTGCGTCCGTCCTGAAGTATCACAGCGGCGGGGGATGCTTCCTTCTCTGTGAGAGAAAACATGAAATCCGCGGAGACAGAGGCAGGAAAAGGAACCACGGCCTCATAAAGCCCGCTTCCTGCAAGAGAACCCAGAGCATCGCCCGGCCTGACCACTGCCCCTTCCTGCATTGAGGCGGAAATCACAACAGCGTCAAAAGGCGCGTGATAAGCTGTCTTGGCAAGATTCCTTTCCGCCAGCCTGATATTTTCAGCGGCAAGGGCAAGCCCCGCTTCCGCTTCCGCTTTCTGAAGGGCGTAATCCGCAAGTCTGCCGGGCTTTTCGGGCAGTTTTTTCCCTTCGTTCCAGAGTTCCCACTCTCTTGCGGTAATTTCCGCCGAATGCTCTATTTCGGCCAGCCTGAGCCTTGCCGAAGCTTCAGAGGCACGGGCGGCCTTCAGCTCCGCCTCATAGGGAGCAGGGTCAAAGCGGAAAAGCACTTCCCCTTTTTTCACCCTGCCGCCTTCATCAAAAGCGGGGTTTTTATATATTACGGTTCCTCCGGTTTCAGTTTTCACATCCAGAGTTTTTTCCGCCTGAATCCTGCCGTAGCCTTCTCTTTCAAGGGGGATGGAAACCTCCGAACAGACTTCGGTTATAACCGCCGGAGGAACCCTCACGGGTTCTGTCTTCACGGGAACGGGAATATTGGACATATAGTACTTCCATACCAGCAGCGAAACTCCGATTACCGCCACCGGCAGCAGAATCTTGATTATGTTCTTCCTCATTTCCCGTCTCCTGATTTTTCCTTCTCTGTTATGTATTTTTCTTCCCATCCGCTCCCCAGAGCACGGATAAGACCGATTCTCGCACTTATAAGCTCCCGCTCGCCGGAAGCGAGGGAAATCTCCTGCTCCAGCATGCTTATCTCAGCAGATATCAGGCTTCTTAAAGGGATCAGCCCGCCCCTGAATTTAAGACCGCCCAGTTCAAAGAGAGCCTTGTTCTTGGAGGCCGTGTTCTTCAGTTCGGCAAGAGCCCTTTCCCTGTATGCGTTTTCAAGAAGACCCTTTTCTATGTCGCTCAGCGCAGTGAGCACAGCCTGCCTGTATTTCAGAATATATGAATCCAGTTCAAGTTCCTTAACGGTTACCGCTGTCTTTTTCCTTCCGCCGTCAAAAACCGTGAAAAGAGCATCCGCAACCAGCGAGAGGGCGAAGGCTTCCGGTCTTATGAGAGATGAAACGCTGTCCGAGCCGTAGATTCCGGCAGCAGATATGGAAACAGAAGGGTATCTGTCCGCAATGGACGAGGCGAGCAGTCTGTCCGCTCTGTAAATAGCGTAGCGGGCGGCCTGTATGTCTGTTCTCGCGGCGATGGCTTCCGCCGGTATCGCATACGGCACATCGGGCACACGCACGTTCCACCCCTCGGGCAGTTCAGGAAGTTCCGCGCCGCGTCTTGCGAGCATCAGCCCCATCTCCTCACGGAGGCTTCTCAGCGAGGATTCCGAGGAGGCGATGCCTATACGCACCGTTTCAAGCTTTTTTTCTGATTCGTAGATATCCTCAAGACTGCCGAGACCTGCCCTGAAAGCGTTTCTGTCCGCGCTGACAAGCTTCACGCAGAGTTTTTCAAGTGATTTCAGCTTATCAAGACGTCCGCTTTCATAGCGGTAGAGAAAGTATCTGTCGGCGAGTTCGGCGGAAAGGGAGAGGTACTTCCCGCGGAGAGTCATGTCCGCGTATGCGGCGTCATATTCCGCCGCAGAAGCAAGGCTTGAGTTTCTGCCCCATATGTCCGCCTCCCACGAGGCTCTCAGGGAAAGCTCATACTCATCCTGCCACTTCCGCTCCCCGCCTGCTTCACGGGATGTTCCGGAGACTCCCGCACCTGCCGTAACGGCGGGAAGCCTGTCCGCACGGGCCGATTTTATGCCCGCGCGCTTTATTTCAAGGGATACGTATGTGTCTTCAAGCTGGTAGTTTTCCGCAAACATAATGCGGATCAGCCCGTCCAGAGAGGAATCATCAAAAACACGCCACCATTCCGAAGAATAGTCAGGCACATAGCCGGATGAAGAATTGGCAAACTCATCCGGAAGTTCCGTTTTCAGATCCTTAACCTTCAGAGACTGCTCTCTGGTTCCGCAGCCAGTGAGCACAAGGGTAACAGCAATCAGAAAGATAATTTTATATTTAACACGCATCCGCACAATCCCCGAAGAATAATAGAAACTCTACATTACATTGACCTTTTTTTCCCGAAAAAGTCCAAACAGGCAGGTAAATTTTTGTAAAGCCCTGTCCGCGGCTTAACTTAAATTAACGTGATTTTATTGCAGTTTACTTTTATAATTGTATTCATGAATTTTATAAATGCAAATATACTGATCATAGACGATGATAAAGAACTTTGCGAACTTCTTGAAACCTTTCTCGGCGAAGAGGGATTCAGGATTGAAAGCGTCCATGAAGGCAGGACAGGGCTGGAAAAAGCCCTCAGCGGGAACTTCTCTCTGATAATCCTTGATGTGATGCTTCCCGGGCTGGACGGTTTTTCTATCCTGCGGGAACTTCGCAAAAGCAGTGATACGCCGGTCTTCATGCTTACTGCAAGGGGCGATGAGACCGACAGAATTTCGGGCATTGAAAACGGCGCGGACGACTATCTGCCCAAGCCCTTTAACCCGCGTGAGCTCAATGTCCGCATAAAGGCCATACTGAGACGCTCAGGCAGGACACATGCAGGGGACGTGCTCGAGGCAGGAACCCTGCGCATCAACACATCACTGCTGAACGTTTATTCCTCCGGTCAGGAAATCCCCCTTACCTCCGCAGAGTTTCAGATTCTTGAAATGCTCATGCGCAATGCGGGTAAAACCGTGAGCAGGGAGGACATATCCAGATTTGTTTTTGAAAGGGAGCTGAACTCCTTTGACAGAAGCATAGACGTTCACATCAGCAATATCAGAAAAAAAATCGGCAGCCCTGACATAATCAAAAGCATAAGGGGCGCAGGCTACATACTCACGGCAGAGGCGAAAAATTGAGACTGGTTAAAGGAGGCATATTCCTCAAGATATTCATCTCCTTCTGGATAAGCCTCATAGCATTCAGCATTCTGAGTATTTTTCTTTATGTTGTGTCAGACAAGGACTTTGTGCGCATTCTCTCAATCAAGGCGCAGCATTCAAGCGAAATAAACCGGAACATTCTTTTTGCTGAAAAACATCTGGAAATGGATACAGACAGCTTTGTCAGGTACGTAAGGAATGTTTCGTCCGGCTCACCGAACAAATCATACATTTTCAGCAGAAATCTTGAAGAGGTCACGGGGCAGCCGTTTCCGGAGGAAGCACTGGAAACAGTGGCAACCCTTGTGAAGCAGAAGCTCCGTGTTATAAGACAGATAAGCGACAGCAGAATCCTCAATGCCTTCGTGCTCAGGGATTCTGCCGGAAACATGCCGGAAAGCGCATCCTACCTGCTCACTGTTTACAACAGGCCGGAAAGGAAGACAATCATCATGGTTTGGCTGAAGGAATACTTTCAGGAGATCCTCCTTCATATAATAGTCATTTCTCTGATAAGCTTCTACCTTGCCAGACACCTAACAACCCCCCTCAAGGAGATAAACGAGGCTTCCGATAAAATCTCAAAAGGCTCCTTTGACATATCTCTCAGTGATGTGGCTCTCAGAAACGATGAATTCGGCGAGCTTGCCCACAAGTTCATGCTGATGGCCGAACGCCTTGAGGAGAACCGTCAGCAGCAGATAAGGATGTTCCGCGATATCTCGCACGAGCTGAGATCTCCGCTCACCAGAATGCGCCTTGCCATTGAACTGGCACTCTCAAAGGCCGACCAGCCGACAGCGAAGCTTCTTAACCGCATAGAAACCGAGTGGAGCAGAATGGGCTCAATGATCGCGGATCTGAAAGCTGTTTCAGACTGCACAGGCAGACAGGTTCAGTTTGAGCATTTTGATATATGCGCGCTGATAGAAAACCTTATGCCCGATTTCCACTTCGAGGCGGAAGCATCGGATAAAAAAATCACTTTCAGCGGATGTCCGTGCTACAAAGTTTACGGAAACAGGAGACTTCTGTCCAGCGCAGTGGAAAATATCGTCCGCAACGCCCTCAGGTATGCCGAAGGGAAAATTGACATCATTGTGAATTCAGACGAATCAGAGATCAGTATAGAGGTTCTGGATGACGGACACGGGGTGCATGAGGAGAATCTGGAAAAGATATTTATCCCTTTTTTCCGTGAAAACGCCGACAGAGACAGGCAGACCGGAGGAACCGGACTTGGGCTTGCCATAGCGAAGCGCGCAGCCGACATACACAGAGGAATACTTTATGCCGCCAACACAGAGGACGGCTTCAAAGTGACAATGAAGCTTCCCCTTCCGAGCTCTGTTTAAGGCCTCTCAGGCGGAGGAGGAGCAAACCCGCCTGCGGGCGGAGGCGGAGGAGGATTCTTCTTAAACCGCTCATGCAGTTCAAGAAGTTTCTTCATCTGCGCATCATCCAGAACATCATCCATCTTCATGAAAGTTTCTTCAAAGAGACCGTCCGCTTCCTGCTTTATCCTGTCTCTCAGAGCATCCGCTTTAGGCCGCGCTTCATCAAGAATGCGCCTAACCTCCGCAGACTGTTCCGGATTCAGCTTGAGCTCCTTCTCAAGTGTCGAATGTATCTTTGCCGCTATGTCGTGCGGTTCCTTACGCATATGATTAAACTGGGCAATGCGGTAAATATTCATAAAAACCGCACCCGCCGCAAAACCGATGAGAAACACAATCAGGATGTAGGCGTATCTTCTCATGTCGAACCTAAATCACAACAGAGGAAACGCCAGCGGTGAGCAGTTCCATCAGGTAAATCGCTTTTTCCCGGGTCATGTAGCTTTCGGTAACAAAAAGAACAGCCAGAAGAGCGCACAAAACAGGCACAAGCACGGCAAATGCCGGAGCAGGAGCCGCAGGACGGGGCATTTCCGCAAGAACTCTTCTGTAAGTTCTTTCCGCAAAATCCTCATCCGGCGTGAGCTTTCTCTCTGCTCTGCTCACTTCGGCGAGTTCATCGAGCAGTCGTTTTTTTTCAGTCATAATTACTGTCCCTGATTCCCATTCTTTTAAGCGCGTCTGAAAGTTTTTTCTTGGCGCGGAAAGTCCTTACCTTTACCCCCGCCCTTGTCATGCTCATAGCGTCCGCCGCTTCCGAGACAGACACTCCGTCAAAATAAACCAGCTCCAGAAGTATCCTGTCCTTGGGAGAGAGAGTCCGCATGGCTCTGTCCAGAATCATTCTCAGGTGCATCTGCCTGTTTTTTCTCTCGAACTCATCGCCTGCGCTTTCGGATTCCAGCCTTTCGGCAAGGCTGCCTCCGTCATCCCCCAGACTGCTGAGAGCTGTTTCATTTTTTCTGTATTCCCGCCGCCAGTGATCACAGCAGCAGTTTATGCTCACTTTTTTGAGCCAGCCTCTGATTTTGTCAGAATTATCCAGTGTTTTCAGAGACTTAAAAACTTTTATGAAAACTTCCTGTGCAATATCATCAGCCGCATCCTCAGGAACATGCCTCCCTACGGTTTCAAAAACCAAAGACTCGAACCTCTCTATAAAGATTCTGAAATATTCATATTCGCCGCCGACAAGCCTCTCAATCAGCTCGGCATCGGAAATATCCGGCTCTATCCTGCTGCACATTCAAAACATCATTCTTCCGCTTTTTGTTTTCTCAGTCAATCCTAATTTATCGGGGCGGAAGGGCAGTGTCGGCTCCCCTTTCCGCCCCTTTTCGGGTGGTGTGCGTCCTGTCCGTTTTTTTGCGTCATTTCAACTGCCGTTAATCCTTAGGCTTCGCTGAAGAGAAGAGAGTTCATCATCATCGAGTATCTGTACTCATAAGAACCCTGTCCGTCCTCCGCTGAGGTCATTTCCTCCTGAACGTCAAGCAGCATACTGGAAATCAGGCTGAGTTCCTCATCTTCCGCCTCTGCTGTCTCTGTTTCTTCCGTTCCGGAAACCGTCAGTCCTGTGTCTGTTTCTGAGCTTTCCTCTGCTTCGGCAAGGGCTTTCAGAAGCTCAAGAAGAGTCTCGTCCGAGCTGTCCTCTGCTCCTTCCGCCGGAGGCATTCCGCCCATCGGGGGCATTCCGCCTTCCGGAGGTCTTCCGCCACGCATACCGTACATGCCTTCTGACGGTTCGTTTTTCCCTGTGTCATAGGCCTGCTGAGCCATTTCAGCAAGACTCACGCCCTGCTCTTCAGCATAGGCTTTCAGTTCATCCGAAGCCGAGTCCGCGACACTCTCCGCATCAAACTCTTCTTCGCTTTGGGCTGCTTCCCTGACGGAGTTTCTGAAGTCTTCCATGTCTGTCTGAAGTTCTTCGGGCATGTTCACCATAAAACTGCCCATTTTGCTTATCTCGGCCCTGTCCGCTGCGGAAAGGGAAGCAAAACGGCTGTTCCGGCTGTTTTCCTCGGTTCCAGTGTCTGAGGAAATCTGGGTCAGCCCGCTGATCTTCAGGTTTTCATAAAGACCGCTTGAAGCAGTAATTATCATGGGTCATCCTCCCTGAAGTCTTATTTCGGCATCCTGCCTGATACCTTTCAGACGGGCAGTTGTTTTAAGAGGTTACATCTCATTTCATCTGGTAAAATAAAAACAGAGGATTTTATTTCAGTTCGGCTTGACTTGTCCTGTTTTAAGAATTAATATCGATTTATAATGATTACAAATTTATTTGAATTACAATTAAGAAGGCTGTATGAAACACACCAACGAAGAAACTGCGGCGGAACTGGCGGAGAAAAACATACGTCCCTCATTTCAGAGAGTACGTATTCTGGCCTACATGAAAGAAAACCTCTGTCACCCCACAGTAGAGAGGATCTATCAGGATCTGCACGCGGAAATCCCTTCGCTGTCAAAAACCACCGTATACAACACCCTTAACCTTTTTGTTGAGTCCGGACTGGTGAGGATTCTGAACATCGAGGACAACGAGACAAGGTACGACATAGTTATGAAAAGCCACGGACACTTCAAATGCGAGTCCTGCGGAAAAATATTCAACTTCAGGATCGATATCGACAGTTTTAACACAGAAGAACTCGGCGGGTTCAGGATAAACGATAAAAACGTTTACTTCAAAGGCATATGCCCTGAATGCCGGAAAGAGGAAAATAAGGAGGCATAGTGATGGACAAAAAGAAAACGAAAAAACAGAAACTGACAACCGTTGCCGGCGCACCCGTTGTTGACAATCAGAATGTTCAGACCGCAGGCCCTAGAGGCCCTATGCTGCTTCAGGATGTTTGGTTTCTTGAAAAACTCGCTCATTTTGACAGGGAAGTGATTCCCGAAAGAAGAATGCACGCCAAAGGCTCCGGCGCATTCGGCACATTTACAGTTACGCATGACATAACCAAGTACACCAAAGCCAAGATATTCTCAAAAATCGGCAAAAAAACCGATCTGTTCATCCGTTTCTCCACTGTTGCGGGTGAAAGAGGCGCGGCCGATGCTGAAAGAGATATAAGAGGATTCGCTGTCAAGTTTTACACTGAGGAAGGCAACTGGGATCTTGTGGGCAACAACACGCCAGTGTTTTTCCTGCGTGATCCGCTCAAGTTCCCCGATCTCAACCACGCGGTAAAACGCGATCCCAGAACAAACATGAGAAGCGCCAAAAACAACTGGGATTTCTGGACATCGCTCCCCGAAGCTCTGCATCAGGTGACAATCACCATGAGCGACAGGGGCATCCCCAAATCATACCGCCATATGCACGGCTTCGGCAGTCACACATTCAGCATGATAAACGATAAAAACGAGCGTGTGTGGGTGAAATTCCATATGGTTTGCCAGCAGGGGATAAAAAACCTCACTGACGAAGAAGCGGAAAAAGTAATCGGCAAATGCCGCGAAAGCCACCAGAGAGACCTGCTTGAAAGCATAGACAAAGGTGATTTTCCCAGATGGACTATGTACATTCAGGTCATGACGGAAGAGCAGGCGAAGAAAATGCCCTACAACCCGTTTGACCTCACGAAAGTCTGGTACAAAAAGGATTTCCCTCTCATTGAAGTCGGCGTTCTTGAGCTTAATAAAAACCCGGAAAACTATTTTCAGGATGTTGAGCAGGCTGCCTTCAACCCCGCAAACATTGTGCCCGGAATCGGCTTCTCGCCCGATAAAATGCTTCAGGGCAGGCTGTTCTCATACGGAGATACCCAGCGCTACAGGCTCGGCGTGAACCATCACCAGATTCCCGTCAATGCGCCCAGATGTCCCTTCCACAGCTACCACAGAGACGGTCAGATGCGTGTCGACGGCAACCGCGGCTCAACACTCGCATATGAACCCAACAGCTACGGAGAATGGCAGGAGCAGCCAAAGTTCCGTGAACCCGTGCTTGAGCTTGAGGGGGGAGCATGGAACTGGAACTTCCGTGAGGATGATGACGACTATTTCACTCAGCCCGGCCTGCTCTTCAGGCTCATGACACCCGCTCAGCAGCAGGTTCTCTTTGAGAACACGGCAAGAGCTATGGGTGACGCGCCGGAAGAGATTAAAATACGCCACATCGGCAACTGCATGAAGGCCGATCCCGAATACGGCAAAGGCGTTGCCAAGGCAATGAAAATAGATCATAAAAAAATGAAGTGACAAATCAGCGGGCGGGCCTGAAAACCCGCCCTCTTTCACTCTTTATTCCCCGTCCCGTTAAACTGCCGAAACTTTCATCATTCGTAAACTATCGAAATGCTTTTTCCGCTTAAAAATACCATTAAATATACAGATTATATGTGAGCAATTATTTTCATATGACTATTAATATAGTCATATGCTTCAAGCAGAAATAGTGTTATAGTGAACATATTTTATTTTTCGAGGATGGTCATGAAAGTTTCATTCAGAATGAAAATTCTGCTTCCGGTGACGGTGAGCGTAATCATCGCTTTCCTTCTCACGGGAATAGCCTCCTACAGGACTGTCAACAGGGAGACAGTCATAATTGCGCAGAACGATGTGCGCAATATGACGTACAGATACGGTCATCTGGTTAAAAGCAGCGTGGAGCAGGCTCTCAGCACATCTCTTTCTCTTTCCGCCTCAGCGGCGGCAATTTCAGAGAACGGCGGCAATGTTCAGCGGAGAAAAGTCGCTGACATGCTTAAAAAAACAGTCGAGGACAACCCTGTCCTGTTTGACGCATGGATAGTCTGGGAGCCTGACATGTTTGACGGGCAGGATGCCCTGCTGGACGGCACGAATACCGCAGGAACCGGAGAAAACGGTCAGTTCGCCCCTTTTGCGGTGCGTCTCGGCGGCGTTGTGCGCCTTGCCGCGGCAGGGGGAATGTATGAGTCCGACTGGTCAGCGGACTGGTATCAGAAACCTTTTCAGAGCGGAAAACCCCACATAGGCGAGCCGATCACCCGCAATATAGGCGGCGAAGTAGTCACAACCGTTTCGATCGGCGTTCCCTTTACTGTGAACGGGAAAATTGCAGGAGTGGCAGGAACGGATATTTCTGTCGGGCTTTTTGACGATCTTCTCTCAGACGTGAGTGTTTATGACACAGGCTACACATTCATGCTTTCGAATAACTACACAGTGCTTGTCCATCCTGTGAGCGAGCTTGTGGGAGTCAGGGCGCGTCTGGCGGACACCATCAGCCCCTATCTGGACAACGGCGAAGAATACTTCGTGGAAACCGTTTCCTCCCAGACAGGCAAATCATCCTACACACTCTACTCACCGATTAATATAAACGGAACAGACTACAGCTACTTTATCGGCCTGAGTGTTCCTGTGGACGAAATAATGAAAGCGGTGAAGGTTATTGAGGTAACAATAGCCGCGGCGGCAGTTATTGCGGTTGCGGTGATTATAGCCGTCATACTAGTAATTGTCGGCTTTCTTATCCGCCAATTGGGGGGCGAACCCCATGATGTCGTGGAAACAGTGCACCGCATAGCAGGCGGCGATTTCACAGCGAATATCAAAACAGCGGAAAACGACCGGACAAGCCTTGCATACGCTGTCAAGGAAATGGTGGCGGGACTGAGTGGAATGATCAACAACGTAACCGAAGCGGCGGACAGACTGCGGGAAGCCAGCGCAAATCTTTCAGCGGGCGCACAGCAGCTTTCCGGCGGGATGACCGAACAGACCGAACGCGCAGGGCTTATCACCATAGCTTCAAACGAAATGAACTCAACCACGGGCGACATTGCCCGAAACCTCACGGAGATAACCTCCTTCGCACAGCAGACAACAGAAAAAGCTGTAAACGGGGACAGGGTTGTGAATAACTCACTGAAAGCAGTGGAAAAAATAAAAGATACCGTGGATCAGTCCGCTGTTCTTGTTCACTCCCTCGGGGAGAAATCGCAGGAAATTAAGGATATAGTCAACGTAATCAGTGATATAGCGGATCAGACAAACCTGCTTGCACTTAACGCCGCAATAGAAGCGGCAAGAGCGGGAGAAGCGGGCAGAGGCTTTGCAGTTGTGGCGGATGAAGTCCGCAAGCTTGCGGAAAGAACACAGAAAGCCACAACGGAAATCTCCGCCCTTGTTCACGGCACTCAGACAGAAATGAACAATGTTATCGAGTCAATGGAAGGAGTTACGGCGCAGGTTCATCTGGGTGTGGAGTCTTCCGGAATGATAGGCACTGTCCTTGCGGAGATTCAGGAAGGTGTGGCTCAGCTTCAGTCAATGGTGGAAAACATATCCAGCGCCACGCAGGAAATGGCCTCCACAAGCTCTCAGATTCAGCAGGATATAAGCTCAATCTCGTATGTATCGAACGAAGTAAAAACCACATCGGATCATCTGGCGGAAAGCGCTTCCGGTCTTGAAAACATATCGGACACTCTCAGGGAGCTGATGAACAGATTCAGACTTAAACCCTGAACATCAAACACGCCCTCCGGCCGAAAACCGGCGGGCGTTTTTTCTGAATATCATAAGCATAAACCCACAGCACCTTAGAATGCCCTGTGATTATCTCATGAACATCTTCATCGGCTTAGAGGCGTCAAATTTTTTTCAATCTTTTTAATCTAAATCAAGTTTATTTCCCCCGTCCGGTGTTAGCTTAGCATTATCACGCTACGGAGGACGCACCATGAAAATCACAAAGGAAATGACAGTCCACAAAGTTGTCTCAGAGTATCCGCATCTGAAAGATATTTTTATAGAATCCGGCTTCAAAAGCATCACTGACCCCATTAAGTTCAATACTGTCGCCAAGGTTATCAGCCTTGAAAACGCATGCAGGATGAAGGAGGTTGACCCGGAAGCCTTCCTTGAAAAGCTCAATAACGCTTTGGGCGGAGGCTATGACAAATCATCCGAAATGGAGCGCCATATAGAGATCGATAAAAACAGGGCGGAGAAAATAGCCGCCATAGTGCGCAGTTTTTTTAACGGAGTGGACAAGGCTCTGCTGCAAAAGGAATATGACGCTGTAGCGCCTGTCACTGCGGCGGAATTTGCCTATGCCGAACAGCTTATATCCGATGCCGGAGTTCCGGACAGCAAGTTTGAGAATGAGGTCGGCGGGGTTCTGGCTCTTTTCCGTTCATCTCTTGAGAACAATTCTGTGCCGAGCCTGCCCGCAGGGCATCCGGTTTCCACATACATAAAGGAAAATGCCGAAATACTCAGACTCACTGCGAAAATCAGAAATGAGCTTGAAACAATCACCCCCGACAGGGAAAACCTGCTCAGGCTTTATAAAAAGCTGAGGGATGTCAATCTCCACTTCGTCCGCAAGGAGACACAGCTTTTCCCTTACCTTGAGAAAAAAGGGTTCGACAAGCCAACAACCGTTATGTGGACGCTCCATGACAGGATAAGGAAAGGGATCAAGGACAGCATCTCAGCACTTGAGCACGGAAGGATCGATGAATTTCTCAAGATACAGGAATCACTGTCCGAAGAGATAGACGGAATGGTCTTCAAAGAGGAAAAGATCCTTTTCCCCACAGCGCTTATGATGCTCAGCGAGGATGAGTGGAAGCAGATAAGAAGCAATGAAAAAGACCTTGAATACTGCTTCATAGAACAGCCCGAAAGCTGGGGAGAAAGCCCTCAGACGGAACCTGCGCCTTTAAACGGACTGGCGTCGCTCATAGAAGGCGCATTATCAATCGAACAGCTTAACGCTGTTTTCAGCCATCTGCCGTTCGATATATCATTTGTGGATGAAAACGACCGGGTAAAATTCTACAACTCCGCACCGGACAGAATATTTCCCCGCAGTCCCGATGTCATAGGGCGTGAGGTGAAATACTGCCACCCTCCGAAAAGTGTTGCCACAGTTATGGAAATTCTCGATTCATTCAGAAACGGGAAAAGAGACAAGGCTGAGTTCTGGCTCACTCTTGGCGGCAGATTCCTCCACATAAGATACTTCGCAGTAAGAAACAGCGAAGGCAGATACATGGGCACACTGGAAGTAATGCAGGACGCGACCGAAGTGCGGAAGCTGGAAGGAACAAGAACCCTGCTCTCATGGGAGTAGCGGCAGCTTTTTCCCTTTAAGCTTATTGCCTTGATAATCAGTCATTTAAAAGAGTATAGTAAACCATACTATCACGGATTATCAGGGTGTGCGGCATGGGGAAAACAACAGAGGCTTTGTTAAGATGCACAGCGGCTTTTTTGGCGGCTTTCCTGCTGACTGCCGCCCCGCAGAAATCCTCCGCAAGTCCAGACGGCCCGAACGGCACGCTGAGCTTTGTAATAGAAAACGATATTTTTTACAGTGACCAGTATTATACAAACGGCGTGCGCGCCTCATGGACTACCGCGGCGGACAAAAGGCCTGAATGGGCGTTCAACGCCGCCCGCCTATTTCCCTTCTTCCCGGATAACGCCTCCGTGCGGACAAACTACGCAATAGGGCAGAATATGTATACTCCGAAGGAAACGGATCTGGAAAATCCGCCTTCCGATGACCACCCCTATGCAGGCTGGCTTTACGGCTCCGTGGGCTTAATAGCGGAAAACGGCCGTCAGCTTGACCAGATAGAATTCACCCTCGGCGTTGTGGGGTCTGCATCCCTTGCGGAACAGACTCAGAAGTTTGTCCACAAGGTCAGAGGACTCGACATACCGCAGGGCTGGGACACTCAGTTAAAGAACGAACCGGGATTTATCCTCACTTATCAGAGAAGCTGGCGGAGCTATGTTTCGGAATCGTTTCTCGGAGTGCCGTTTGACCTCACTCCCCACGCAGGCGGAGCCTTGGGCAATGTTTTCACGCACGCAGCCACAGGAATAACCCTGCGCTACGGGGAAGGGCTTCCGGTTGACTACGGCCCGCCCAGAATCCAGCCCAGCCTGCCCGGCTCCGGATTCTTTATCCCGCAGAAACACCTGAGCTGGTATCTTTTCGCAGGTATCGAAGGCAGATACGTTGCCCGTAATATATTTTTAGACGGCAACAGCTTTACCGACAGCCGCAGTGTAGACAAGGAGCGGTTCGTGGGCGATCTTCAGATGGGTGTCGTAGTCAGCAAAGGCAATGTGCGAGCGGCATATACTAAGGTTCTGCGCACACGTGAATTCAAAACCCAGCCCGCCGACAGACAGGACTTCGGCGCGCTGAGCGTCTCCGTGCAGTTTTGAGGGATGGGCGTCTATTTATAGACCGTGCTGTGATCTCCGATATTTATAGGAATAATCTTTTCATCTGAAATAATAAGCTCAATCGTTACCCGATATTGCAGGTTGATGCTGATTGAATACAGATCGCTGTACTTGCCCGAAAGCTTGTGCAGTCTCAATGAGTTGTGAAAAGGGTTTATCTCAAGCAATAAAAGAGCTTTTTTATAAAGCGGCACTATCTCCGGATGCTTTTTCAGAAAACGGGCGGCTTTTTTATTGTAGCTGTCAGTATAAAGAATCCTATACGGCATCTAAAACTCTTTTTATGTGTTCATCAACAGACTCTGTTTTGTAGTCTCCTTTTTCTATGTCATTGATACTCTCCGAAATGGCTTTATCAAGCTCGCATTCCCTGAGATAATTATATGATTCAATGTCCAGAACGATGAACTTTTCTCTGCCTCTGACAGTGATAAGAGTTTCATTTTCCAAAGCCCCTATCCCCTTTGTTTTTATTTCATTTGCAGATATTTTCAGCATAACAGCCTCCTGATAGAGTTAATAATAGCATTATAAACAGCACTGTCAATAGTGTTGTGAAGAATATTATCACAGCCGCTGACTAATATAGTTTTATCAATATAGAGCTATTTTATAAATGTTTATTCTGATGATAAGTAAATAAGCAAAAATTAAAAAGTTAAATTATCCATTCATTTCTAATATCATCGAACTCATCATCCGAAGCACATATAGATTCCCATATCCGTATAACTTCAGGAATCGGCTTATCGTTACGTAAATAGTATTTATAAAGCTCAAATGATAAACCTGCTGCTGCTTGACGAATATGCAGTTTTTCTGAAAAGCTCCAATATGCAGTCTCGTCTTCCTGAATATTTGCAAGATTGTCTAAGACCAGCAAGATTACTTCTTCAAAATTATTTCCATACTCATATAGCATTTCTCGAATAATAGCTCTCAAACTGCTTAAAACACTATTCATAGCTATTGCCGTTTTCCACAATGCCATTTGGGCTATAACCATACACAATTGATTTATTTCTTCTTTCTCTAATAAGTCACTATGTTTTCTCAACACATATAATATCCCACTCAATGCATTTACAATATTAGCTTCACTGCCAGATGTTAAATTTAAAACTGCATTTTTAACATATCTAGGCTTCGTCTCTGGGAAAATATGCAAAAATGCACTCATCAAATGTAAATCCGGCACTCCGTATTCTTTAAACTCTTTAATTATTCGCACTAAGTCAGCCTTCGTTTTATTGGTATTAATCATTTCAAACCTTGGTGCAATAAAATGTATAAGCACTTCAGATAATCTATTGAAGCGACTAAGGAACTCATTCTTCATATCAAAAATAGCTACAGGCTTGTTTTCATTTTTTAATCTGTCTTTATCATGGTCCCACCATTTCACAAGACGATTAAATACCATCAGCGTGTCTTCATAACTCCATGGGAAGTCTTCTCTAACACTCATTAGCTCAAAACAAACAGGAATGTTTCCAAGATAACCACTGTAACCACTGCCACTTTCTAAAGGGAAATCTTTTTTCTTAATATATTCTATAAACAACGGTGTAGGATCTACATTCTCCGGATGCGGGAACTCCAAAAAGACAAATTTGTAATAATTATGAAAAGACGGAAATCCTGTATTATCAGTTTGAGACCAGACAGCATTAGAAAAAGCATTTACCTGCTGTGCATTAAGCAATTTTAAATCAAAGAGTGTCATAAGAGTGTATATATACCAGCTCCTTCGATAGTCCTTTTCAACACTCACTCTTTTTATTAATCCATATATTATATTCTCTTCAATATATGGTCGCTCAAGGTTTTCTATTTCAGATATATCCAACCTCAACATATTAAGAGGATTCAAGCTTAGAATATGTTCCTGATAAGTAAAAACGGGAACAGGAAATTCAAGTAGTCGAGGAATTATTTCAAACTGCTTTGACACTGAATATGAACTAATAAGCCTCTCAGCTAGATGCCTAACACCATCATCATTAATTTGCTTTGGAAATTTATAAAGTTCAGCTAAAACATCTAACAGTTTGTCTTTCTTATCTTCCGAACATTTACAGCATAGCCTAGATAAAATCTCAGGAATTAAAGCTAATCTACTCCCGTTGTTACTATTAATATTAAAGTTATCAAAGTAAACATCCTCTTGAACCTGTTTAAGAATAGAAAGATAATTATCCACATATCCATCAATAAATTCTCTTTTCATTGCAGATATCGATTCTCTGTTAAAAATAAGTTCTACTGCTTTCATCTCTTCAATTCTAATCAAAGTGACAACAGCCCAATATGGAGAATCCCTATTAATTCTTTCTAAAGTATGTTGCGCCTCTGAAGTCGCAAATACACAATGTCCTACTCTAAAGGGGAGTCCTACATCCTCACAAAACTTAAGAAAATTATAAGCTATCAGTTTATCTTCATCATAATATCCATACATTGTACCTGAACGGCTATAACTTCCTAAATCAAACCCTTCTTTAACAGTAATTTCTTTTTTCTCAGTATACTGGTGGTTCAGTTTGGTAGATAAAAATTTAAATTCTAAATCAGGCTCGCATTTAAATTGCTTCAAGGCATGGTATCTTTCTTCGATAATGGAATTCTCTTTTTCATATTCATCTGCAGAAAATTCAAAGACCAATGAGGCAAATCTAATTCTCTCCAACAAAAACATTACATACGATTCCTGAGATAATAATGAAAATCTGCTAAGATTCTTATTTTTGTTGTTGTGTAAACGAATGTTAATTAGGGCATTTTCAATAATTTCTACAGCTTCAGAAACTAAACCAATCTCAGCGAGAATACAGGCTCTCTTCGCCTGCCAAAACGGCAATGAAGAGTCTACAGTCCAATTCTTAAGTCTGTTAACAAGCTCGTTCAAATCAAGCCTGAATAAAGAATCCAGAACCAACTCATATTTATATCTTGCTTTGTATTCCGAAGTTTGCTTTATCAATATTTTTTCAATTTGAGATTTTATAATTTCCCATTCTTCAAATAAACCTTCTTCCCGATAAAAACGCAGCAAAGAAAGCAATAGATCGCAAGCCATTTGATATATATCTTCTTCATCCACTGTCAGTTTTCCATCACATGATTCGATTTTTAAAAAGAATTCTAAAATGAAAGAGTGCAAAAAATTTACTAATTCACTTTCTAAAGGACAAAGAGATTTTTCTAGTCTCCATACAAGTTCGTAGGCATATTTAAAGAAGGTTATATTCTCAAAGGAACTTTGTTTTCGTTTGTAGTGTGTGGCACGAAATAAATTATTTCGAATTCCTTCTGGAACAATTATCCATCCGGGATAACTGAGCCTTTGTTCTTTCCAGCAAGCAGTATATTTCTCTAATTCTTCATTATTAAGTATTCTATCACTAGTAAGCGAATCTTTATTCTTTTTAGGCCAGTCAAGCAGATCACGAGACTTCCTTTCAAACTCCATATATTCAACAAATTTATCCAATGCTTCGTAGTGACTCTGAGAATCCTCACAGCATACTGACATATCCACTGCCATAATATTTCTTTTTTCTAAAAGACGTTTTTCTGTGTCTGAGAAATTAAATATACCAACGAGATAGATTTTAGATGAATTTGACTCCCCTAAATTATCTCTTATCCACCCTATCCATTGCAGAAAATTTGGATCATCTCCAGAAAAACCTATTAAACAAAAAGTATTTTCAATAAGAGACTGTTGAACGGTGTTCACAAAGGGAGCGAACTCTTTTGGATATTTTCTGTAATCTTCCTCTGTTATTATAAATGGGCGTGCATCTGGAAAGCTTCCGTGTAGCTTAATAATTCTGGGTTGCTCAGCATATATTAACCCATTTATGTCAACCACTGGAGTATAGTTTCTTTGAACAATTGTTTGCGCAGTCCTTTCAAGTAAAGTGTCGTAATTTGTGGTAAAAATATCAACCCAAGGTAACTCAAGGAGCTTTTTGTGAAGTTCGGAAGGAGAATAATCAATATCAGGAACAGACTCGATAATCATCTGTTCCAGTACAGCACGACCAAAAGTAGCCTGAACTTCTTCCGCCAGTTTTAGAATGTTTAAATATTTTTTTTCTTTAACATTTCTGGTTGGAACTCTAATTTTTTCATAAAACAAGTCACCTAGCTGAGACCAATCAGGAAAAGTTCTAGCACCGACATAACTCCCACTCGCATTACGGCTAAAGCCTGAACCAACCATAATAGCGGCATGACCATTAAAAAGTCGTTGAGCAATTTCATTAAGATAAACCTGTATTTGAGCGGGAAAATTGTCTTTCATAATTTCACTTATTTATATGTATTTGAAAATTATAAGATTTCTTACCATATCATAACTGAATTATAGCTGATAAACTTTAAAAATAAAATTATTAAAAGAATTTGATAGTCAGAATATGAACGAAATTATTACTACGATATTGCACAAAACATGCACAAAAAAAGAAAACAGATAGATAAAAGACTATGGAAAAAGAAAAGAAAAAATCGGGGAAACAGGATTTGAACCTAAAAAAATGGCTCTATGTAATACAAAAAACCCTATAAACTCAAGAGTTAATATTACCATCTATTACATAATACCTCTGAAAGTGTGCCAAATAGTGTGCCAAATTTACAATGATATAGATGCTAATGATTCCCTTAATGTGAACAAAAGCTCCAGAATCTAGGAGACGAGTCTGATCAAATCATCAACCAGTTTTTCGCTAATTTCGTTGCCGGATTGTTCGTAAAGAGTGGTTATTAGTTTTACCTTTTTATCCACAGAGAGAGCATGAAAAATATTTTCATATTTCTCGCCATATAATGTTTTGAATATTTGGGAAAAGATATTTGAATCCTGTCCGGGCACCCTTTTGCCATTCACGATATAATCAATACTAAGTTCGCACTGCAAGCATACCCCAACCAACAGATCCATGCTGATCGTGTTTTTCATGCGCCACTGAGAAATACTTCTTGGGTGTGTTCCGATCTTTTCTGCTAATTCATTATCCCTTTGAACAGACAGGGACCCTTTCAGCCTTGTTATAATTCCCTCTATATCAAATTGAGCATTCTTACCTTTCATCATAACTCCTTCAAAACACAACAGAGCAATTATCTCTGTACATCTTAAATACAATACAAAATAACTCGCTGCAACACAGAATACCTTTTAAAGTTTATAAACTACATTTTACATTGACAAAAGTAAAATACAGTTTATCTTTTTATGAAAATATAGTTTTGGATAAAAAAGACACAAAAATGACCCGGGAATCCAAGTAAGAATATACATCAGCTAAGGAGGTACACGGTGACTGAGCTTGACGTAAAAATATTAGAAATCAAATCCCTTATCGATGATTTACAGGACATTGCATCTGACGACGAGATGGCTGAAGCACTCGATGATATCGGGAGCCACATCGAAGCCTTGCAAGACCTGTACGGTTAAAATCAGGGCGGGCCCCCGCCCTTAATAAAGCACTGGTTCTGTTTGGCCCCAGCGTCTTATTAAGGTGGGTATAGCTCAAGTGGTAGAGTACGTGCTTTGGGAGCATGTTGTTGCAGGTTCAAGTCCTGTTACCCGCATATTTGTTTTCGGTTCGGTGCAAGTCCGACTACGGGTATTTAAATAGCCCTATGGCCGAAGAGGTAAGGCAACGGATTTTGATTCCGTGATGTGTAGGTTCGAGTCCTACTAGGGCCGTTTATTTTAATGGAGGTTAAGATGTCTGTAATCCACGGAGTTTTATGCAATCAATGCGGTGAAGTAATATTTTGGGAAGGAAACAAGAACAGTGGCTTTGTTATTGCACGAGCCAAAGAAGATGGATGGAAAGGCGGGTACCGTATAACAGATGAACACTTTTGTCCAGATTGCGTGGACGCGGGTTTTCATAAAGATAAGAAATCGTGAGCGAGCAGAGTTATGGCAAGAATAGGTCTCGTAGATGTGGACAGCAAGATCCCGAATCTGGCCTTGATGAAGCTTAGTTCATGGCACAAGGCTCAAGGTGATGATGTGTTTCACTTCACACCGATTGAACATGCAATTGAGCCTTTTGACATAGTGTACGCCTCAAAGGTTTTTACCGGCTCGGCTGATAACGTTTATCTCCCTGAAGGTGCCATTTTAGGTGGTACAGGCTATGGATTAAATAACGCTTTGCCTGAAGAAATAGAGCATACCTGCCCTGATTACGAGCTGTATGGTGCCAATTATTCAATGGGGTTTACTTCTCGAGGGTGTGTACGAAAATGCGGATTTTGCGTTGTTCCGGAGAAAGAAGGAAAGATACACGAGCATTCCCCGCTGTCAGAATTTACACGTCACAGAAAAGTCATTCTGATGGATAATAACTTTCTCGCCTCTCCCATGGCTGCCGAGAAGTTGATTGAAATAAAAGAAAAGAAGCTTCGGGTTGATTTTAATCAAGGACTCGATATCCGCCTGATGACCCCCGAATTTGCTCGGCTCCTCACTGCTGCTAACCCATCAATATTGCGTTTTGCGTGGGATAATATGACCGACGAGCCCGCAGTAAAAAATGGGCTGGCAATGCTGAGGGACGCGGGTTATCCCATAAACCACCGCAAAATCAGTTTTTATGTGCTCACCAATTATAACACATCATTTGCGGATGATTTTTACAGGGTTAAATATCTGCACGCGCACGATATTGGCACGTTTGTAATGCTCTACGATAAAGAGCAGTCTACACAGCTACAGCGTCAGTTTCAGAGTTGGGCTAATTTTGCGTGGGCGTGGTGCAGGTATGGTTTTGATAAATGGCTGAAAATAAAAAAAGTCAATATTGAAAATGCAAATAATAGCATGGTGATGAAATAGGAACCTTGAGTCAAGGTAATGAGCAGGTGAAATAATATGTGCGGAGAAATGAAACTTAGAGCATGGGACGGATTTCATGAAAAAATGTCATACGGAGAAACAGAGCAGTTTGACGATATGCTTGGTTTCCGGTTCGACCATTTTGATACTGAAAAGCCTGTGTATATGAAATCTACCGGCATGTTCGACCAAAATGAAAAGGAAATATGGGGATCTGATATTGTTCGTATTCCCGTTGAAATAAACCAAGAATTACACGGGAAGTGGGCAGACTATGAAGTCGTTTACAGAAACGGCCAATGGATTGCCTCATATTTAAGTTCTGAAAAAGGGGCGGTCTTACCAAGAAACTATCTAGCTGGTCCGCTTATATTATACAGAGAACACGATAAAGACGCATATTTTACTGATAATCGGCTTTTTCAGAAGATTGACGTTACAGTCGTCGGGAATATTTACGAAAACCCTGAATTGCTTGGAGTAAAGCCATGACCTTTGAAAACTATCCGTGGAGCACGGACTATAAAAAACTGTGGAAATATATACAACATAAAATTGAATTTGAACAAAAGAATCCGAGTCAATTATTCCCTGATATAGGGTTAGTCTGTGTTTATGATGAAAAGTATCTCTCTGATATAACCTACCTATATTCACCGTGGGAACCGTTTACTGAAAAACCGTTGTCTTTGCATATAGGATTCGACCCTGTAAGCCAATGTTCAGGTGATATATCTGGATATGAAGAATTCGAAGCGTGGGCAAAGTCTATCAATATTCGTTTTCTCGACCCTGCTGAAATATTATTTGGAAGTTGGTTCAAAGGCAGGGAGTGTGATTTCATTGAATTAAATTTTGGAAGCAACGTTGAAATACCTAAACAAGAGATTGTGGATCTCGAAAAGGACGGGGAATGATGGGCTGGAAAGCATTAAAAGAGAAATTCAAAATAGAACATATCGTTCAGGTAACATCAAAAGGCATATGTATCGGTTCAGGTTATGTCTCCGATCTGGCAGTTATAAATATTGAAAGCGGCGAAGTCGAAGTGAATAAAACTTTTCCTGAGTTTTTAGGGAGGTTTTATCCTGCACTGCTGCACGCGAACAGAGATGAAATTCTTGAACTTATTAAGGTTTCTGACAGCTTTGAGGGTTCTATTACCGTTTTCACATATAAGGGTAGTGAGATTATAGAAAAAAGGTGTGAAGCGCGCCAAGAATACATCCATCTTACAGCTTAACAGTGGAAGATTTTATAAACACTGCCCAATAAGGAATATTTTATGGAAAAGCAAAATATTACAGTTTCCCATGATGAAAAGTTCGATATAGGCACAGAAGAGCCGGTGCCGTTCAAATTAGGCGACTGGTACTGGCTGCCCACAGAAGGCAACGCCAAAGAACTCTCGAAATACAATGCCCATGTAACCAAGGTAATCGATGGAAAGATATATTCCCTGTTCACAGTGACGAACATCAATAGTAATGCGGTGGATTTTGAGGCTCCACGCACAACTTCTGAACGTGAAACATGGCGCCTTATGACTGCCGAAGTTGATATGCGGTGCTTCATAGAGCCGGAGAGCGCAAAGATAATTCAGCAGTTTGTAGGAAGGAAGCAGGAGATGATACAGACAGCTTTAGGCAAGCTCCAGCTTAAAAGTGCCGGGCTCGGGCTTATGAAGCTCGACAGTCAACAGGAACAGTCCGATTCTCCATCAACTGAGCTGGTCATACATTCCACTGACACCGTTCTTAAAGAGTATAAAGAAGGACTTCTTGAGTTCAGGGATAAAACATATCCTGCAACGAAAGAACTGATTCATAAAGAAATATCCATTCTTTCGGCGTGGATGTCTGCGAATATGATAGGTCTTAAAGCATCGTTAGAACCTGTGGGAGAGTCGATAAAGAAAATACAGGGCAAGCTGGAGACAATCTCTCTTTATACGGGGCTTACAGAAGAGCTTCTCCATGTCAGAAAAGGAAAGCCCGCCGGCATAGACGAAAAAATCAACATCTTTCAGCAGCTCCTTTACATGGATGAGGAATCCCTGCTTAGTTACAGCGACGGCGGCATGGAATTCAAAGACATACATGCTTTTAATAAGTGGCTTTGCAAACCGGAGAACTTTGAAAGAATTCTGCCGTTTTCGAAAACCATAGTTGCGTTTCAGGTAAGAAGGAAAACTAAAGAAAGAAAATACGAATTAGACCCATGGGTGCGCATCGAACTTGAAAAACAGGATAAACTGACCTTCCTTTATGTCAGAAACGGTGAGAATCTCTGGCTGTTGAGCACTGATTTCGAATTCGGTGAATTCCTCTATGAAAAGAGAACGATCCCTTGGGATGCAAACTCTCAGCTTTTTGTAAAGGCAGAGCTATGGGGGCGCAGTGTCAAGAAGGCGGAATTCAAAGATGAAACGACCCTCCGCAATCTCTGGGAAACATGGGAAGGTAAAAAGACTGTATACCGCCAGAAAGAACTTTTCGGCAGTTACGAGCCTGAAGGTCCGGCGGTAAAGAGAAGACGGAATGACTCGGAGGCGGTAATTGAGCTCTCTTATGATTATAAAGAAAACTTGAGGACGGTAAGTATTTATGAAGAAGGCCACTACACTCCTGGTGCTTATGAGAGGTTCGATGCGGACTATCTGTACTTTGACGAGGTTTCAGATTACGTGTTTAACGAACTCTCAAAGGAAAATACGTTTTTTGTGATCCTCCAGGGATTGCTTGATCGCTCCGCTGTGCTCCAGCCTATTCCCCGCATTTCTCTCAAACGCCTTAAAGCCTTTGAGCATATCAATCTTATAACCTCTCACGGAGCTATTTACGAGGGTGCAGAGCCGCCTTCAATCGAAGATTATTTAACAGGGCTCAACTCCACAGTCAAGACAGGAGATGTTTTTTACGGTCAGTACAAAATGTGGGTCGAAAAAGAATACGAGAAATATCTTAATAGAACCGGAAGTGCGTGGAACTTTTCGGACAGGAAAACAGACAGGTGGGTCGCCAGTATGCTTAAAAACAGAGGAAATCCAGGCCCTTCTGTACTGTCAGCCTGCGAAAAAGTTCGGAACGGTAAGCACGGGAGGACCATTGTTTTTTCATGGCTGAGAAAGTTGAACTGTCGTGGCTGGTGGGACACGAGCGATCCGGATAAGAGAGCGACTATAGAAATCCCTTTTAATGAATCAGAACCGCACAGAATTTACAACCTGTCCAACTATAAAAAAGGCGACTTCCTGAAATTCTTCAGAGACCCGAGGACAAGAAAAGAATATCTTGAATGGGCTCCTGTACTTTTAAGCGGCGAAGACCTTGTTTCCGGCCGCAGTGAATATTGGTGCCCTGAAACGAATTCGTTTCGTACTCTCGATTGCAGGGTAAAAGCATGAGGCAGCCGGTTCCCTTCTATCAAGACGATTTCGTTACGCTCTACAATGCCGACTGTTTTGAGATTGCTAAAGAGCTTGGTTTGCAGGCAAATATGGTTCTCACTGATCCTCCGTATGGGTGTACTGAGCAAAAATGGGATATTGGGATAAGCTGGCATGAATTTTGGCAAATGATTCGCAATTGTTCAAAAAAGACAGCCGTTATCACATTCAGTATAAACCTTGTCGGCTGCGCTGAAGCTATGGCTACATCAACAGTGCCTTTCCGTTTTGCGTGGCATTGGCGGAAAAACAAAGGAACAAACCACCTGAACAAAAAGAACCAACCTCTCAGGGTGATAGAGCATTTTCCTGTTTTTTGCAACACAACGCCCCCCTACTATCCTCAAATGTCAGAGGGTCTCCCTCAGAATTTTGCTGTTTCAAGGGAAAGTAACATCTTCAATAGAACAGTTCCGGTAGAAAGCAGGACTGGAGCTAAAGATCGTTTCCCATTCAATGTTATTGAGGACTTTCCGGAGCTCCTTATTAGTTGCCCCGTCGTTAACAACGACAGCTCAGACAGGATACACACAAACCAGAAACCGATAGAGTTGTACGAGTATCTAATACTCACACACACCAAATTAGGCGACACTGTTTATGATGGATATGCCGGTTCAGGTAATGTGGCTAAGGCCGCCCGTAATACAGGCAGAAAAGCCGTCATAGTGGAGAAAAGCACAGAGCAGTGTGAAAAAATTGTTGCGAGTCTCAAAGGTGAAAAGCCACACTTACGTCCTAAAGGGCTTACAATCGAAGACTTTATCAATGAATTGGAGAATGAAGAATGCGTTTAAAAGAGAATAAGGTGATCGTTTTTCTTAGACTACCTGAAACGAAGCGCTTTTTTAATACACTTTTGTTAACTATTTTGTTGGGTTATTTTCCGTTAATCATGTTTGTTTTTGATCTTTATTTCATGTTTACGAGCACAGGTATTATGTTTGTTTTTTCAAGCGTAGCAGCCTTATCCATAGTCTATTTTTTTTATAGATTCCAGTTTAATATATTTAAAGACACAATTCTTCTGTTCAAAGCAGCGAGAATTACATGGAAAATAAGAAATATCCTTGATGTTAACGCTCACGATACGGTTGAAAGCTTGCTTTGGCTCAAAGACCATTTACACAAGCACGGGGCTGATGATTTGTTCAAAATAATTGAAGAAAAATACAATAGACGGCTGGAAGAGCTTAATAAAGAAGCTCAAAAAAGACGGGAGTAGCTACACTTTGAGACATTGGAGGATTGACATGAAAATGCCTGCAATTAAGAATTATGAAAAACTGACTGCTGCTGATAATTTTATCCGTAAGTTTGCAAAATGGGTAAATGCCTTTGAAAACAAATCTTATGACTATGAAGAAAGGGTAAAGGGGTTCATAAAGTGGTTCAGAAAAAACTGGCCGAAGCATGAGCGGACATTTGATCTCTTGTTCCTCGGATATGTGACTCTGCATCAAAACGCTTGTGATCCTGACGCATACACATTGGAGTTTCGTCCGGATATCAAGACTTTTCTTGATGCCGGGGGTATAGACAATCTTAAAAGATTGGAAGAACATTTCAAGGCTGTCACAAAGCATACCCTATGCTCTAAGTGCAGCGGCTCAGGCGTTTTTCTTTACGCAAATACAGCAACATGGAGAAGCCGCCCGGGAACGATTGCTGGTAGTGCCATGACCTCAGATGTTTGCGATGAATGCTGGGGCACAGGCGACACAGAGAGAAAAGGTCGCAATCTCAAAGAAGATGAAATCAATGCTTTGAAAATAAAGCTCGGTCTTTTACGTGAGCTTCAGCAGGAAGCGAGCATCGACAATGTAAAAATTGAGCAGCGCATAAAACGTTTAGAAAGGCAAATTGCGGACTATAAAGGAGAAAAATAATGAAAGATTTTGGCCATTATCCGTGGAGTACGGATTATAAGAGATTATGGGAGATGATCGGGGAGTTTATAAAAGAACATGACGGACAAGTCCTATGGGAAGATATCAATATCATTGCTCTGTATGATATGACGTGGTCAGATAAGGATCATTTGGGCGGCATAATTGTTAATCACAATGAAGACGATGGAATGGGTATTCATATTGGTAATGACCCAGGTGTTGCATGCATTGATGAGATAGACGACTCTGAGGATTTCGGATATTGGGCTTTTTCTATCAATCTGCGGTTTCTTGATCCTCGCTCATGTGATCCTCTTTATCTAACAAACACCCTACTTGAAAAACAAGTGGAAGAACTGAAGATTGCTCTGCAAGAAGCTGTTTGTTGGCACAAATATCCAGAAAGAATTCCAACAGAAGGGGAACAGGTTATTGTCGAACATAAGAATGGAGATATAGTCAAAAGGCGATACTGCGAAGAGGTAGAACAGTGGATTTTCTTTGACCACCCAGAGAATAATCCTGTAGTACGTTGGACACCGTTTCCTAAAGACTCAGAAAACTACAGTATTAATGAGAATGAATGAGCAAATTTGAACAATTAACATATAATTGAATTGCAGGAGTTGAACTGGTGATAGGCAAACAATTTAATATTAATTCTAATGTTTTAACGAGTAATATGAAAGGTTCTAATAACACGATCGTTATTAATGGTAAATCGTACAGAGGAAATAGTATATCTATCTCTGGTGACGGAGAAGTTATTATTGATGGTATTAAGCAAGATTCTGTCATTGGTAAAATATCTGTCACTCTCAATGGAGATGCTGATTCAATCGAACTTGAGTCAGGAGAGGTTGTTGCAAATAATGTTGGCAATATCAGCACCCAGAGTGGCGATGTGAAATGCGGTAATGTTTCCGGTTCAGTACAAACAATGAGTGGAGATGTGCGAGCTGATAAAATTATGGGAAGCGCTCACACTATGAGCGGTGACATAATATCAAGATAAAGATATACGCAATTTCTCTGATTAAATAAAAAATATTCCTCTATAGCCTGTCATCTTAGATGGGCTTTTTATTATACTTGAGAGCGAAGGGAAACGCATTTCGCAACTCTACCCCCTTTAAATCATAACATATCCTCTTAGAACGCAAAATATAGGTTAACAATGTCAGATCGTAATCATTTTCCAAGTAATATTTCAATTCAGAAACGGTCGTTTTTGTATTGAAAAATTATATTTATAGAATATTTTATGGTTAGACGGAGGCTAATATGAAATTTAGAAAATTAAGAAGAGAGGCTAAGAGCTTTTTT